>QIBA01000039.1 GCA_003225175.1 Acidobacteriota bacterium | reverse complement strand
AGACCCCGTGCACCTTTACTATACCTTTACTATGAACTATGGCACTTGCTGCGCAGGATAGGTGGGAGGCTTTGAACCCAGGCTTTCGGGCTTGGGGGAGCCACCGGTGAGATACCACCCTGCGAGTTCTGTGGTTCTAACCTACTCCCGTGATCCGGGAGAGGGACATAGTAAGGCGGGTAGTTTGACTGGGGCGGTCGCCTCCTAAACTGTAACGGAGGCGCACGAAGCTACGCTCAGGCTGTTTGGAAATCAGCCGTCGAGTGCAAAAGCATAAGCGTGGTTAACTGCGAGTCCTACAAGACGAGCAGATACGAAAGTAGGTTTTAGTGATCCGGTGGTTCTGCATGGAAGGGCCATCGCTCAACGGATAAAAGGTACGCCGGGGATAACAGGCTGATCGGAGCCAAGAGTTCATATCGACGCTCCGGTTTGGCACCTCGATGTCGGTTCATCGCATCCTGGAGCTGTAGAAGGTTCCAAGGGTTAGGCTGTTCGCCTATTAAAGCGGTACGTGAACTGGGTTCAGAACGTCGCGAGACAGTTCGGTCCCTATCTGGTGTGGGCGCAGGAGATTTGAGTGGGCCTGTCCTTAGTACGAGAGGACCGGGATGGACGAACCTCTGGTGTTCCAGTTGTCATGCCAATGGCACGGCTGGGTAGCCAAGTTCGGTCGTGATAAACGCTGAATGCATATAAGCGTGAAGCACTCCACAAGATGAGATCTCCCAACCCGTAAGGGTGATGAAGGGCACTGGAAGACCACCAGTTTGATAGGTTTGAAGTGTAAGACCAGTAATGGTTTCAGCTTACAAATACTAATCGCCCGTTCGGCTTGACCATAAAATTTATTCAGTGCATTGCGGCAGTCAAGCGCCGCGAGTATTAAGTTGTCAGTCTTCAGTTTTCAGAAAAACAGCTAACGCTGAGATTGACCGAGCTTCGAGGCTAGCCTCGAAGCTCACCCAAATCGATTCAGTTGTGAGAGATCTCGCGCCTGTCGCTGAGCAAGCGGCAGCCTGCTGATGGGATGGATCAGCAGTCGCGAAACGAAGTCGGTGATCATACCGCGGGGGTCACACCCGTTCCCATCCCGAACACGGCAGTTAAGCCCCGCCGGGCCGATTGTACTGCACGGGAAACTGTGTGGGAGAGTAGGTCATCGCCGGCACTATTAAAGGCCAACTGTGAATAGCAGTTGGCCTTTTCCTTTTCCGGCGAAAACGGGTTAAAAGCAAAAACACGCACACGGATAACCGCATGGCTCTTGCGCAGCAACCTACTAGTTGCTCAACCGCGCCTAAACCGCGTCCTTCTCCACATGATCCGGCTCCATGGTTTTGGTTCGGCTGTGCTCTACAAAGGACCCAGATTCAACCGGTCAAACGCAACGGCAATCCCGATTTGGGCGCCGATGCTCTCCGTCTCCACTCGCACTACGCGTCCTTCGCAAGAGATCTGAACGTCGCTTCCAATTCCGGGAACGACGAAGTTCACCTGCAGTACCGTCCCTACCTTGGGTTCAAATTCCGCATAGAAAAAAGCGCCGCCAGCGCTAATGTCCCGCAGGTGAGCAGGACGAGGCAGGTGTGAACCTGACTCGCCACAAACCTCTGCCGAGATCGGCAGCTGGACCCGCGTGTAGCGGCGCTCCCGGATTCCGCTTTCCGTGGTCATGGGCAGGACTCACTAGGAAGCAAGACAGACGTGGCAGGACATGGGAAGACCTTGCAGTGCGGTGCGGTCATGATAAAAGTGATTACTTGTCTATGAATAATAGTTAACTTACTAGATATCATAAACCGGAGACTGGGATGCATCTCCCAGCAACATTCCGCAATCAGTGTTATGGGAGGGTCTCGAGATGCGGGATGACGAGAGCTCCAGCCGGAATCGCCTCCGGACAGCAGCAAAGGCACTGTTTGCCCAGCGCGGTTACGAAGCCACGGCGATCTCGGATATCACGCGAGCAGCCCGCACCAGCCACTCCCAGTTCCTGAAGTACTACTCCGGCAAGGAAGAACTGCGACGAGAGATCATCGAGGAAAAGTGGTCGGAGTTGAGCAGATCAGTAATTCTCGCGATCTGCAGCATTCCGTCTGCGACAGAAAAGCTCAAACTCGCACTGAACATGTTCATCAGCCTGCTGGAAAATGACTCGGAATTCCGAACGATTTTGCTGCTTGAGCAGACGGCGATTCGCCGGAGTGGCGGAGTCACTGCGGGAAAAGAATTTCGGGAACTCGTAGCTCTTATTGACGATATTGTGAAGGCGATGAAGGACTCCGGCGAGCTGGAGGCCAAAGTAGATATTCAGGCGCTCCGCTCGGCGCTCATTGGCGCGATTGAAGGCATGATGCGCGATCAGCTCATGGCGGTCTCCGACTTCCCTTCTAAGTATTCCGTTGAGCAGGTGCGCCTCACTCTGGCCACCCTCGTTGATTCAGTTTGCGATTTCCAGAGGCCATTGACGAGGCTGGAACGGCTAGCGACGGACACCGCAGCTGCACTTCCAACCGAAGACGATTGGATCCGTTATTACCTGAAATTAGCGGACAGAGCTCTGGCGCCTACCGATCTCTCATAGACTTTCTTTTTCAACTGCCTAGACACTTGCACGCCAATTCCTTTATCCTCGCGCCTCATGGACCGACGAGAATTCGTTGCCACTGCCGCAATGGCCGCCGCAAGCACCGCTCTTCCACCCATTGCAGAGAGTCAGGATTCTGACCTTCAACCGATCATCACGCAGATTCAGAAGCAACATGATGAAAACGTCCAGCGTCTGCAGACCTGGATTCGCCAGCCTTCTATTGCCGCCGAGAATCGTGGGATGCAGGAAGGCTGCCGGCTGATGATGGACATGCTGCGCGAGGCGGGCTTTGCGCAGGTCGCGCAAGTCCCAACCGAAGGACAACCGGGTGTCTTCGCAATGATGGACAATGGCGCGGCCAAGACGATTGGTCTTTATTTTATGTACGACGTGAAGCAGGTTGATCCTTCGGAGTGGTCTTCCCCGCCATTTGAAGCTGCTTTGGTCGACAAGTCCGGATTTGGGAAAGTTGTTGTTGGACGCGGTGCAGTGAACCAGAAGGGACCAGAGGCAACGTTTCTCGCTGCATTGCATGCGATCAAGGCTGCCGGCCGCAAGCCGCCGGTGAATTTCGTTTTCGTGGGCGAAGGCGAGGAGGAGATTGGCTCCCCTCATTTTCCGCAGATTGTGCGTCGCCCGGATATTCTTGCTGCTTTGAAAAAGTGCACGGGACTCTTCATGCCTTCGGCCTCTCAGAATCCGGATGGCGAGGTCACAATCGATCTCGGCGCCAAGGGCGTGATAGAACTCGAGTTGGTCTCCAGCGGCGAACGCTGGGGACGCGGTCCAAAACAGGACGTGCACTCCAGCCTTAAGGCAATGACCGACAGTCCAGCATGGCACTTGGTGGAGGCGCTCACTACGCTTGTAACACCTGACGGCAATACGCCGGCTATCGCAAACTACATGGACAAGGTGCGGCCGCTCTCCACGACTGAGAAGCAGATGATTGCCGAAGCGGCGCGCCGGGAGGACGAAGCCACACGCAAACGAACGCTTGGCATCAGTCATTGGATCAACGATGTTCCATATCAGCAGGCGCTCGAGATGTTGGCATCACGCCCCACAGTAAACATCGAAGGACTGGTCGGGGGTTACACGGGGCCTGGCGGCAAGACCATCCTGCCGCACAAAGCTGTCGCCAAGCTCGACTGCCGTCTCGTACCGGACATGAGCGCTGCGGAATCATTGCAATTGCTAAAGGCGCACTTGTCCAAGCACGGTTATGGAGATATTGAAGTCAACATGACCGGAGGGTACGATCCCACCAGCACGCCTGCCGATTCGGGAATCATCCGCGCAGCGCAGGCGGTCTACAAGCGATCGGGAATTGATCCCATCATGTTTCCGCGCCTCGCTGGTTCATGGCCGGGATTCGTATTCACCGGCGATCCGTTGCGGTTGCCGGCCGGACATTTCGGTCTCGGACACGGCAGCGGAGCTCATGCTCCGAATGAGTACTATGTGGTTGAGTCGAGTAATCCGAAGGTGCAGGGAATGGACGGGGCTGTCCGGTCGCATGTGCAGTATCTCTACGAACTCGCGAAAACATAAGGAACACGGTAGAGACGCAGCGTACTGCGTCTCTACGTGCTATTCCGATGCGACGGCCTTAAGGAATGTGTAGTAGAACGCAACCCCGTCGTAGAACGACTTCACCGGCAGACGTTCGTCTTTGCCATGCGCACGAACGTCGTTGATTTCAAGCGCAAGCCCGGAGATTCCGAATGTGGGCATGCCTGCCGGCGACGTGTAGACGCCGTCGGACGCTCCGGTTGCCATCGATGGCACAACGGGCGTTCCAGGCCACATCTCCTGGGTCACGAGTTGCAGGGGTTTCATTACTTCCGGCAACAACGGTGGAGGTGGAAAAGATTTTCGTGGAGAGCTCTCAGTCTGAACCTCTCCATCACTTCCCACGCTGTTCACCGTCACTTGGCGATCGTCAAAGATCTTGATCAGCGTCTGCCGCGTCTCCTCAATCGAGTGCCCGGGCAGAATGCGGCAGTTCACGTTAGCGCGAGCCGTTTGTGGCAGCGCGTTGTTGGCATGACCGCCATCGAGACGCGTGGCTACGCAAGTTGTATGCATCAACGAATTGTTGAGTGGATCTTCCGATAAACGGGCAATCGCCTGCTCATCGGGAGGAATAGACAGAAGGGTCTTCATGTCAGCCCCCTTCTGGCCCGTTTCGGTTTTCGCCATCTGCGTGAAGTAAGCACGAGTGACGTCATTTAACTCGAACGGGAAGCCGTATCGTTCAAGTCTCGAGAGAGCATCGGCGATGTGGTAGATGGCGTTATCTGGTGTCGGCAAAGAGCTATGTCCGCCGGGATTGGTCACTTTGAGCTGATAGTCGGAGTAGAGCTTTTCTGTAGCATCCATCTCCATCATTACGGTCTTGCCGTTCTCAAGCTGAATGCCTCCTCCGTCTGGATTCAGCACAAACTCGGCATCGATGAGATCGCGATGATTGTTTACCAGCCATTCCACGCCATTGGACTTTCCGCCTTCTTCATCGGCGGTGAGAGCAAGAATGATGTCTCGCGGGGGTTTGTAATGTTCCCTTTTCAGGCGGATCATTGTGGTGACCAGAATGGCGTCCGCGCCTTTCATGTCCTGCGTGCCGCGGCCGTAGAAGTACCCATCCTGTTCAACCAATTGAAACGGATCCGTGGTCCAATCGCTGCGCCTGGCTTCGACTACATCCAGATGCCCAATCAACAACACGGGCTTTTTTCTGCTGGTTCCGTGCAGTCGCGCGACAAGGTTTTTCTTGCGATCATTCGGGCCAATCACCTGGATATCCGCTGCTGGAAAGCCAGCCGCGCGCAGATGTTGCGCCATGGCCTCCGCCGCGGTGGTTACATTTCCAACCGAGTCTGTCGTATTGATCTCAATGAGTTGCTTGAAGATATCGTGAGAGAGCTGTCGCGTAGCATCGTCGATCTGGGCAGAACATAGAGACGAAACCCACAAGAGTAACAAGACAACAACAGCCGAGGACATTGATCCGGCAGATTTCAATCATCGCTCCTTGAGGTACAGTGCTCGACTCAGAAGTGTAAATGGAGCGAAAGTTCTATTCATCTTTGACCCAGGCGGAGGCCTGACATGACGGGCTTTTGCTAGCAATTACGCAAGCTCGAGCAGGCTATGGCGTTCCACAGGCGTTTCGGCCTCACCACAAGTTGCGGCTGCTAGGAACCGGTTCCTAACCATACTGGTGCCGAGGTGATTTGTACTGCGGCGCCGGCAGACAGAATCGTACGTTGTCCAGCATCATCGATCATTAACGTGGGATTCCAGCCTTGAGGAATGGAAAAAGTGGATGTTCCGTTCTGGTTCCAGACTATGTGGGAAGTGACCGTTCCTTGCGATAGGTTACAGATCCAAGTGCCGCTGGCGTCCGATGAGCATTTCGAAACATCGGAGTTCAACATCCAGCCTCTCACCACGGCGAATGTCTGAGCTGACGGTCGCGTGCTTCCATCAGCGTTCGTTAACTGCAAAGTGGCCCAGTCATGATCGTCCCAGGCATACCAATAGAAGCGGCTGACGCCGATTCCCCAACTCAGGAGGTAAGAACGAGCGAGGTAAGCTGATTCCTGCTCGGGAGTAAAGCTTGCGGGCCAGTGCCAGCCTGTCTCAGTGTTCCACAACGGTTTTCCCGCTTGACCGTACTTCTTAAGGATCGCCTGAACATCCGAAACCATGTAAGTAATGCTCTCGGGCGGATCGGGATTGACATAAAAGTGATATCCGATCACATCGGCGTAGTTACCTCCGCCCAGAGACAAGTAGGAATCAAGCCAGGCTTTTCCAGTGTCGCCGGGTGGACCCGGAGTCACAACGGTGATCGTCGAATCTACCTGCTTCAGGATCTTGTATGCTTCTCCGGCCAGCTCCACCATTTTGGCCGGCGTTCCTGTAAAGAAATTTGGATCGCTCGGTTCGTTCCAGATGTCGTATTCGTGGATCCGTCCTTTGTACCTTGTCGCGACTGTTTGCACGAAGTCGCGCCAGTCTTGGATGTCGAGCGGCTCCGCAGCTTCCCCAGGACCGTAAGGACAAGCCTCATTCGGCCGGGCGGAAGCCCACTGTGGCGAGAATCCCAGAGTCATGAGCACGCTTACGTGCGTTTGCTCCGCGAGCGACATGAAGTTGTCCAATCGGGAAAAGTTCCATTGCCCCCGACTCGGCTCCAGGCTCGGCCAGGTGACCCCCGCATCCCACAGGCGCGTTGCTCCAAACGAGAGAGAAGGCCAATTCTTCGGATCGTGCACATGCATTCCGAAGTACTGCGCAGAGACACCAGACGAAGCAAGCTGAGTAGACGGTGTCGTCTGCGTAGACGGGGATGTCGTTGTGTTGGATTTCTGGGTTTCTCCGCAGCCGATGAAGAAGGCAAGAATCACGAGAAGAATCATTGAGATCAGACGCTGATGTTTGCTCACCTGCTCAGGATGAAGGAAAGTTTCACCCCGAAGAATAGGATGAATCCCTCAGCCGAAGTTACATCTGTACCAGACCCAAAGAGCAAAAAAAATCAGCCACCCACATCGGGGTGGCTGATTCAGGATGTCTCTGCTGAACTGCTATCCGAACAGCATGCTCGATTTCGGCATGATTCCCGCCGTGTCAAAGGTTGTGATTCGAGCGTACTGCATCGTCACCAATGCGATGTATGCCGGGTTCAGCAAGGCATAACGTCGGCACAACCGTTTAGGTTCCATGCAGAGGCGGAAGAACCATTCCATTCCCATTCTCTGCAGCCTCGGCGGAGCCTGGCGCAGCTCTCCGGCGATGAAAGGGAAGGCGGCGCCTACCGCGAGGATCGGCATGCTCACCAGATCGCGGAATTCGTAAGCCCAAGTCTCTTGCCTTGGGCATCCGAGCCCAGCAAAGACAATAGTTGCTCCGGATTCCCGAATCCGTTTGCTCAACTCGGTCGCCTCTTGCTGCGTGAGACGTCGAAACTTTGAAGCCTCCATACCGGCAACTTTCAATTTGGGAAAACGCTTCAGCAGATTGCGTTGCATGCGTTCAAGGACAGGCAGCGTGCTGCCATAAAAAAAGACCGGCGCCTGCTCCCCTGCTGCCCGCTCGCAAACCCGAAGCGTGAGCTCAGGACCGTACACGCGATCTTCCAGTCTGGCGCCATACATCAGGTTCAAGGCCCAGCGCACCGGCTGTCCGTCGGGCACAATCAGGTCAAATCGGTTCAGTCGATAGCGATGTATCGGATCCAAGACGCCCGTCATAATCCCGTGGACGGCGAGTGCGGAGATCGCCGCGCCCCGATGCTCACGCGCTGCATCCAAAACACGGTCGACAGCAGCTTCGTAGTCGACAGCGTCGACCAGAATGCCCAGGAGGTTGTGCTTGCCGCGATCGATCATAAGCTTCCCAAACTAATGACGAGCCTCCGCGTCAAGCCGCGCGCAGAACGGGCACGCGTTCAACGCTCGCTTCGTAAATCTCCTCAAGAATCCGGCGCACGTCGTACTGTTGCTTCCAATTTGGGAAGTGGGAACGGAATCGTGAGCAATCGCTAATCCACCATTGATGATCGCCTTTGCGCGGAGTCTCGACGTATTCCGAATCCAGTTCTTCGCCCGAAATCTGCTGGCACATTTCAATGGCTTCGAGCATGGAGCAATTGCTCAAGCGGCCGCCGCCCATGTTGTAAACCTCTCCGCTGCGAGGAGCGCGATAGAACTCGTCGAAAGCCTGAATCAGATCGGCACTATGAATGTTGTCGCGCACCTGTTTGCCCTTATAGCCGAACACCTTGTATGGATGCCCAGTGACGACGCATTTCATCAGGTAGGAGAGGAATCCATGCAATTGCGCTCCGGAGTGATTGGGTCCAGTGAGGCACCCTCCACGGAAGCAGGCAGTCTTCATTCCAAAATATTTTCCGTATTCCTGGACGAGCATATCTGCTGCGAGTTTGGAAACTCCGAAGAGGCTGTGTAGCGTGTGGTCTACAGACATGGTTTCCGGAATGCCCTCACTGTAAGCGTGCGATGGATCAATCTCCCAGCGCCAATCAAGTTCGATGAGAGGCAGGGAATTGGGCGTGTCTCCATACACTTTGTTTGTGGACATGTAAATGAATACCGCCTCGGGGCAGTAGAGGCGTGTCGCCTCAAGCAGCACGGAAGTTCCGTTTGCGTTCACGGCCAGATCCGTAAATGGATCGGTTGCCGCCCAATCGTGCGAGGGCTGTGCCGCCGCGTGGATAATGAGGTCGATTTCGTTGCCTGCCCTGCGAAAGATCCCGAAGATCTCGTCAGTGTCGCGTATGTCGACTTCGCGATGAATGTAGTTGCGGTACTGACTTTCGAGCCGCTCGCGAACCCATCGCGTTGAAGCCTCGGCGCCGAAGAAGTAGCTGCGCATGTCATTGTCGATGCCAATTACATCCCAGCCCTGAGCGGCGTAATTTGCGGCTGCCTCCGATCCGACCAAGCCGGCAGAGCCGGTGATGACTGCCAGACACATGTGAAGTCTCCTAATTTCCCGAAACGAAAGATGAATTCAAAAACTCTGTTATGCGGCAGCGGGGATAGTGACCGCAGCAGGAGGCCTGCCAGCATTCTGCACGCCCTCGTAGATCTCGATCAGTGCGCGATAATTTGCCTCTGCTGTGTAGCTGCGCTCGAATTCCTGGCGAGCGTTGTGGCCGCTTTGGGCCAGCAACTCCTCATCGCTCCACAGCCTGCGCACCGTGTGCGCGAGGTCATCGGAGTCCATCGGGCGAAATCGCAATCCCGTATGTCCGTGCTGCACCAGCTCCCGCATCGCGCCATGGTCTGATGCGACGACAGGCACTCCACACGCAAAGGCCTCGATGATTCCCATTCCGAAACTCTCGTAGGTGATGCTGGGAAAGACGAGCAGTCGCGCCCGTTGTAGATACTCAAGGGCCTTCATCCGCGGAAGGTTCCCTGTGAACTGCACGTTCAGTTTTTTTTGTCGGCACAATGCTTCGAGTTCGGCGCGCTCCGGGCCATCGCCGACGATCCATAATGGGACATCGCTAAGCTGTTGCCACGCTTTCAGCATCGTTTTCGTTCCCTTTTCCGGAGAAAGACGCCCAACGAAGACGACGTAGTTCTCGCGCCGGCCGATGATTCCCGGATCGGGTTCTACGAAATGTGGCTTGACCGTAATCCGCTCCTCTGGCAATCCGCCTGAAATCAACTTCTCGCGCAAGAAGTGGCTGGGCGCAATGTACCGGTCGATTCCATCAGTCCAGGTTCCGCGTTGCCAGTTATAGGCGATGGTAGAGGTGGCTATGCTGGTGGCAACACGCGAGGAGCGGTAACAACCGTTCGCGATCCCATGCCACCTATTTCCTGCTGCGCACTTTTCGCAAGGTCCGCCGTTGCGGAAGAATGCACTATTGGCACAGAGAAGACGGTAGTTATGTATGGTATGCACCACAGGAATGCGCGCGTCCTTGCAAGCTGAGAAAACAGAAGGTGACATAGCCAGGAAAGTGTTATGCACGTGTACCACGTCAGGAGAGAGTCGACTCAAGAGCTGCGAGAATTCTGAATAAGTTGTACGAGACCAGACGGATGCGGCGGCTCCAAGTACGCGAGGAAGAAGGCTCCTGGATTCCAACTCATCGTTGCTGCGTTCATAGCTGAATACTTCATGCCCGTGTCTTTCCAGCAATGACCTCTCCTGGGCAAAGACCACGTCTTCGCCGCCGGGATAGTGGTAGTAGTTGTGAGCTGTGAGGATTTTCATTTCAGCAGGACTGGCAATCGCTTAGGCGATCTGGGGAAGGCAAAGAGAGTTCGATGGAAGAGTATCTACAGTTCGAACATAACGCACATCGGCGCGACCGCCGACGTACTCCAAAATCTGTTTGAGTTCTCCCCAGAGATCATGTTTCTCGATCTCCCAGGAATGGCCATAGAGGTGCCAGACACCGCCTTCGCGAAGCACACGATCAAAGAGTCGGCAGCCGAGTTCCACCCATGAACTGCAATTCCGAAGTGAAACGCAGTAATCGACCACATCACTAACTCCGCCGCGCCGCAGCAGGTTCCTCATATACGCCGCAGGAGTGTGGCGATATGCCTGGAGTGTCGTCGGAATATGCAAACGGTCAAAGTCAACACGGGTCCAGAGCATGCGAATCGTACGAGCGCCGTCGTACCCTGCGCGCTCAACTTCGCTAACGATCTCCTTGTTATGCCTGCCGATTGGATAGCAGAAGAGACTCACGCGACGACCGATGAGTTGCTCAAGCTCTGATTTGGAGTCCGCGATCTCCCAGCGAAGTTCGCTGCGTGGAACGGCAAGTAGATTACGGTGGAGCATGCCGTGGCTGCCTATCTCGAAGCCGCTGTCGGAAAGACTGCGTAGGTCGCCGGCGCTTAGGCGAGGACGAGTCTGGTTTCGCAGTGGAATAAAGAATGTACCTGTCATTCCGTGCTCGGCGAGCAACTCTGCGATACGAACATCGAGTGGGTGTCCATCGTCCCAGCTAGTAGTGATGAGTGCGGGTCTAAACATGCAGGTGTCGTTTAATAAAATTGATCTGTTGAACCGTTAGAGCTATACAGAGATGGATGCCTCGGGAATAGTTTCATACGCAACTTGTCTATGGCGTCGAGTGAGCAGAATCATCATGCGATAACCGACGCCTATGGTCAGCCAGAACACCGAAGCCGAAAAGGGACTCTCGAGCGTAAGATTCAGCGCTCCGGAGAAACACATCGATAGAAACGCGAGCATGCAGCAATAAAGGAGGAGCGATTCCTGCCCTCCGCTAGAAGTGCGTACGATTCTCCATCCATGTTTGTAGAAATGTCCCAGCAGCAGTAACAAGGGGAAGAGTCCGAGCAATCCCATCTTGTACAAGACAGTGAGATAGGTGTTGTGAGGGCGGGAATCGTAGTCCTCGGCACCGAACAAGAAAGGCACTCCAAATCCTTCGCCGAGCAGGGGATTGCGATAAAAGCGATTCCACGCTTCAGTCCACGCCTGGAAGCGGAAGTCGGCATTAGCGTCATTCTGATAATTGAGAGTGCCGGAAATGAGCTCGGTGCCAGCTTCCTTCACGAACTTGGCACCGTTGTCACTAACCATCAGTACGAGAAGCAAGGCTGCTGACAATACTGAAACGCCTGCCAGCCAGCGCGTGAGTTGAGACAGCCGTATTCGCCGATCGGCAACTCGTGCCGTAAAGAAAAGAACGACCACACAAAGGGCGATGCTGACATATGCCGTTCTCGAATTTGTGAAGACGATCCCGGCAGTCAACAAACCAAGGACGCTGTAAGTGATTCGTGAAGAAGTCTTTGTGCTCAATGCCCAGGGCAATAAGCCAACCACCGCAGCTATAAGGTGCGGAATAGCGTGAAATATGTAGCGGCGTTGTGCAGGGACGACGGCGAACCAGCCTACCGCAGTCACTGAAGACATCGCCGCTCCGTAAATAAAAAACTTACAAAGCCGTCGGATAGATGGCCAGTCGTTAACGACGTACAGGCCGATGAGAAGGAATACCGCGTAGAGCGGAACAGCAAAGTCGCGGAACACCATGAGCGGCTGGTGTCCGGAGATGAGGCTTCTGCAAACCTCCACTGCTCCCAGTGTGAGCAAGAGCCAAACCACTCGATTGGGCCAGAAGTCTAGAGGTATTCGCAAACGTGGGAACAAGAATGTAAAGAAAACCAATGTCGCAAGCACTATGTCTGTAACAAAGAGGGGAACGCCCGGGATATGGATGTAGGCAAAGTCTTTCGCGTATGCAGTAGTGCACATCACAAACCACAGAAGTAAAGCTTCGGACATCCGGGAGCCCACCTGACGCGCATAGTGCAAGGTAAGCGGAAGCAGCAATGCTGCGAAAACGAACGCCGCTTTGTAGGGCACATATTGCAATGGGTTTTGAAACGGCATCGACTCCCAATCCGCGTTTGGAGCTCGGGTAATGCCGTCCACGAGAGCTACCACTGCACCGGTAGTCAGCAGGAGCGCGAGTGATCGCCTCGCCTTGGCGCTACGGTCAGTTCGAATCTGGGAATCAGAGACGTGAAACCTTTCTGGAACTGCGTAGGTTATAGGCAGAACGACTTCTGACATAATTACCTCGAAGCGATCCTAAGACATTCGCCAGAAAGCGTGCGGGTAAGTGAGCTGATCATGAGGCCTGCACATCGCGGAAAGGATGAAATGCACGTGCTTCGCTTGCAAGGAGGCAGTCCTTCGCAGCGATGTTCTCGGAGTCGTTTTCATCATTCCGCCTCATCATCGCCAGCGATGCGATTACGGCCGTTACGTTTGCAAGAATGAAGCTAAACAGGACGCCGTTGACACCCCACCACCAGGTTGCGGGTACTCCGACAATTACATTAACCAGGCCGGAAATCCCGTAGGCGTAGAAGACCGAAGCCGGCGAACGCATAGCGCGCAAGCCGATTACGATCGCCGCTTCGAGCGCATTCAGCGTAGAAGAGACCGCCAGCCAGGGCAGCAGGTGCGTCAGCGAGGAATATTTTCCGGCATACAGCATCTCAAAAATCTGACCGCCAAATAGCAGCGTTACTCCCCAGTACGCGATACATCCGGCGAAAAATAACATGCAAATTTTTACCGTGAAATCTCTAGCGCCTCTGCGGCCGTGTTCAGAGTAGACTCTCGCCGCGAGAGGTAGAAGGAGCAGTCCGAACGCGACGGTGAACCGCTGAAGCGGCAAGGCCAGATTTAGCAGCGCTCGTATTTCGCCGGCTGCCGCCATTCCAGCTGCGCCGGTAAGAACTGCGTAATAGACATTCTGCGGAAGCCACATGGCCACAGCTCCAGCTAACGCCCAACCGCCATAGCGCCAGTGTTCTTTGCACTCCTGGTGAAAACCCGGGTCGCTAGTTTCTCGACGAAACTCTGGGCGCAGCCGCCAAAACATCGCGAGACTTGTCACAAATGCAGCAGCTCCTATCACGACAAAGGCACTGAAGGCGGTCAGCGATCCCAAATGCCTGACGACGATCAAGCCGGCTAACGTCGCGCCTGTGTATACCACTGCGCCAGCGGCAGCCGGACTGGGAATGTGTTCAAGGTAAAAAGCGCGGCGGGCCATCCACAGCAGCATTACGAACGGCGAAGCCAACGTCACACCCCAAAGCGCTCCACTCAATTCTTGCCAGTGCTGAAACCGTTGAACGAACATCGCAGATAAAGCCAGCATCACGGTGATTGCCACGAACATGCTGTTCTGCATATGAAGGAGCGAACCGTAATAGCGCTTTAGCCTCGCGCCCGTGTAGCTCGCTCCAAAGATGCTCATTGGTTCGAGTAAGACTGACTGTTGGAGTTGAGACAGCAATAGAAAGAGGGCAAAGGCGAGAGCAAACGCTCCGTATTCCTTCGGCGACGACCAGCGTGCGAGAAGAACGCTGACGAGGAAATTTGAGCCAGAACTAAATGCCTGATCAATGATGGCAATAGAACCTTTGCCAGCCCAGGTTTTTATTGTGTCGGTCTCGAAATCAAACATCTATAGCAACTTTCGGCCAAAGGAACGTGGCGCATGGCCCGCTTGGTATGGTGAAAGAAACAGAAAGTTAGAGAGTCTTAGGCGGTCTCGACAGAACCGGTCCTTACCGGTGCTCTCTTCCCGATATGGGATGAGAGAGGTAAGCTCCAGCCCGGGCGCATTGAACAGCATCGTCGTATTGCTGAGGCGAGTACGTTCTTTATTCTGGCGAGTACCGGGCGTAGATCGTCGGATGCGAAGTATGCCGTCTCGCGAATTCCTCGGAATGAGGCAAGCCATTGCCGGACGCTTAATTTGCCATCTCGCCAATAGCGGAGCGCCGAATTCAGATCACGGTCTTCCACTAGCCATTTGCGTCCCTCAGGGAGCTGCGTTCGAGGAACGGGTTGTCCGGTCATATCGAGATAGAAAGCACGGGCGACGTCAAGCCCATTGTCTCCGACGAAGAGCCGGAACGTTGCTCCTATTCTGGGATTCACATCCAGAACTTTGTACAGTCCATCGCGAGAGTCGTAGCGATAACCGATATCTAGGATTCCACGATAGCTCAAGGCTTTCATGAAGCGACGAGTTTGTTCATCGACGGCGTCATTGCGCAAGCACACTCCCAGACTGGTGTAGCCAGTATATGCAGGACACTGCCGGATTTTTTTTCCGGTGAAGCCGACCAGGCATTCAGAGTCGGCATTGAAGTAGCCGTTAAACATCCAGATAGTGTCGTCGCCCCCGGGAATATATTCCTGAAGCATAAGATTCGGGGCATCGGGTTCCTCGACCCGGTCATACAACTCGAGCAACTCATCAGCAGAATTAACGATGAACATCTTTTTGCCGGAACGCTCGCATAGCCGCGTTCCATCGATTCCTTTCAACATCACGGGGAACACTGCTGACTTGAGAAACTTCTCCACCTCGGCCCGAGTCTCCGGGAAGTCCGTTTTAGGCGTCGGAATCGCCAGACGCGTGGCCAACACGTGCATTTCCTTTTTACTGCAGAGGGAGTCGACAAGTCCGTCCGGCTGATCCGGGAATCGGAACCACTGACCCAACTCAACCGAGTGCCTCGCCACAAACATCGCCGCATAGTCCGTGGTAGGAACAAGTAACGGGTATCGGCCTACCTGCTTGCTTACGTGCTCCAGATATGCGAGCGATTCAGCTTCAGGTTTTTCATCGATGCCCCATACAAAGCATCCCTGGTTATAGCGTGAATGAAACACTGGGGCTGAGGGTCTGCCCTCGACGGTATACACCGGCACGCCAAGCCTGCCCAAGCTGCGCCCGATACCCAACGCGCAGTATGCGATTGACCGCAGGACCACTACTGGGACCGAGTTGTCTTTGATCGTCATCATGCTTCGACCTGGGAGCTCGCGGGAATCGGGTCCGCCAATGCAGCCGCCGCCGTCGCAGTGCTCTCGTGCGGAGAAGAGAATTTCTTGAAGGCTCGTCTCTGAAGTTCCACGACGTCCTCTGCCAGCCGGACAACAAACGGCAATAGGTCATCGGCTGCGAAGTAGGCGCTCTCTTCAATATCACGAAGAGATCTGAGCCACTCTCCCACTCTCAACTTTCCCGATGTGAAATAGCGCAGTGAAGAGACAAAGTCGAGATCCCCGACAATCCATTTGCGACCGTCGGCTGCTGATGAGTGTGGCACCTGCTGTCCAGTCATATCCAGGTAATACGCGCGAGCGAGGTCGAGACCGTTTGTGGCCTTGAAGAGCGGGAATGACGCTCCCATGCGGGGATTTACGTCCAGTACTTTGTATTCCTGTGTCCGCGGATCGTAGCGGAAGTCGATGTCAACCAAACCGCAATAACCAAGCTCGCTTAGAAAACGGATTGCCGTCTCGCTCACAGCCTGGTTCTGCATGCACACGCCAAGGCAGGCGTAACCGCCAAAAGCTGGACACTGCCGTATCTTCTTCCCTGTGAAGGCTACCAGGCACTCTGAATTCCTGTTGAAGTATCCGTTAAACATCCAGACTGAATCGTCTTCTCCGGCGATGTATTCCTGGAGCATCAAATTTGGACTCTCGGGTTCCTCAATGGAATCGTAAACACTCAGCAGTTCGTCGGCGGAATTCGCGATGAACATCTTCTTGCCGCAACGCGCGAATAATCGAGTGCCATCGATCGCCTTAAGCACAAACGGGAAGTTCGCATTTTCAAGAAAGCTGAGCACCTCTTGCCGGTTCGTCGGGAACAGTGTCTCTGCGGTGGCTACTCCATGCTGCTTAGCCAAAAAATACATTTCTCGCTTGTTGTAAAGCCGACGCAGGAGCTCTGGAGATTGCTCAGGAAAGATGAACCGGCGGTGAAGACGTTCATAGTGTTCCGCCATGAATATCGCGGCATAGTCCGTACTTGGAATGAGCACAGGAGCGGTTCCGATTTTGGCAGCCAGAGCTTCCAGACGCCGCAGAGTCTCTTCGGCTGAGGCAGTCTCGACATCCAGGTTCACCCACCCCCGGCTGTAGCGCGAATGGATTGCCGGAACCCACGGGTCTCCTTCGACCGTGTAAACATCTACTCCTTCTCTTCCGAGGCTGCGGACAAGCGCCAATCCGCCGTGAGCCACAGACTTCAGGATCACAGTCGGCGTTGCTGTCTTCAAAATGAGCATTACGCGACCTTCGCGGGAATTGGAATCGCACTCATGCTAGTAACTGAAACAAGGCTTGTCCCGTCGACTTCGATTACTTCATCACCATCCATGACATACGCCGAGCGCAAATCATCAATATGATTAAGGATGTACTCCAGATCGTGGAGCTGCCCGGTGCGACGCAGGTAGTCGACGCTCTTGCTGGAAATCAGCGCGCTTGCTGGCGCGCCGCTCCATTTTGAGACCATTTCTACCGTTTTGGAATTCTCTGCAACGTATCCGTGTTGGAGCAGGAGTTCGCCGATCCAGGCACAGCACATCTGGTCTTCCTCGCGAAACTCACCCCGACTGCCAGCCCCAATAATGGCAACACGCTCGTGCGTGTCCATGAGTTGATGCGCAGCAGCACGGAAGTTCCGGAGACAGGCTAAGTAGGTCACCGCGGTTGCCTTCGATTCCGCAATCAACTTTGTTCCATTTGAGGACAGCAGCACAATAGGCCGATAGCTGTCTGTACGAGCCTCCAATTCAGCCGGGCTGTTGTTCATTTCGAAGCTAGCTGGAGTTTCGCCGGCGAGTTCACCCATCAGGAGAGCATTAGAAAATCGGCCTGCCAGGCGCTGTGCTTCCGGAAGCGAAGACACTGGAAAGCAACGCCAGCCATTCGCCGCTGCCGTAATGGCTACACTTGTCGCGCGAATAACATCGATCGCAACCACCGTGCACGCGGCGTTACGGTGGAGGCCGTTTTCAGCGAAGCAATCAATGAAGAAACTTGGTTTCATCTCACTTCCAATATGGTCAGAGCACGCTTATAGGGACGGAGATTTTCTTGCGCAAAAGCATCTGAATGCAGCCCACGACGGTAGATTTCAACGCGCAGTAATTCTTCCAGTCGAACATTACAGAGGTGTACTTCACGTCCGAAGTAGTTCAGGAGAGCGAACTGGCTGGCTTTGTTGGGCGCCTCGAACATCAAAATTTCATGGCCAAAAGCATCAACGAAGCGATCGGCATATGCCGGATTGAAGTGTCCGTCCTGGTCGAAGAGTCCCACTCCGCAGGCGCTCTCACGAGCTTCGATTACCAGCTGCAGAGCTCCGGCATCCAGCCAGCGGCGTCCCTGATCGATCAGCGCATCGACGGTCTCCTCGTCGAATGCGCCTGTGTGCTTCTTTCCCAATTCGAATTGAACCTCGAGGGCGAGTTCGTTGGCCCTTCGTACTATCTCTCGCGGACGCAGATCGGGATCTGTAAAACCTTCTCCGCACTCGATCCGAGTCACACCGATATCAGCGCAGAGATCCAAGTATGCCGGCAGTTCACCTTGCGCAACCGCTACCTCGAAAGGGCCGCCGCCGGTAACAGTTGGAACTCCGTGGCGTTTGGCCGCAGCGATTTTGCGACGGGTGGCGCTTTCCGCAGCGATCATCCAACAGGCCATCGAGATTTTCAGGATCGACATCAAATGGGCGCTCTGCTCGAGATGACTCTCAAGCGTCGCCGGATCGTAGCCTGGATCAAACGGGCTGGTGTGTGGCGCAATTTGAGGTACGCCGATCTTCTGTAAATAGTCCTGAGTGCTTTGCATTCTGCTGGAAGAGCGAGTGAGTTGCGAATTCATAAATCTGCTCTCGTTGAAAAGCGGTTTGTGTTCTGGGAAAAGAAGTGCGAACCCTGCTTTTTTAACTCTTGCGTGCGAGAACAACGTACTGTGAACCGCCTCGGCCAATAAAGGAGAACCTGGCCGCCAGATTGGTCAATTTGTGGTGGAGAACGATTCCGATGCGATCTGCGAGTTGATGATCGAAGAAAGTGAACGGCCCATAACCCAACGTCAAACCTTTGATCTTCGCCAGACCAGCCGTCGCCAGCGCTCGATCGAAGGAGGGAAGCGAATACATCCAGGCGTGAGGCTCGCGCAGGGCGCCCAGCCTCCGTAGCAAGCTGCCGATTGCGGACCGCATTGGAGCGTGCAAAGGACAGAATCTAGGATCCAGCCAGTGGCTTAGTCGATTGCGATTATCCGCAGTAATAATGAGATGTCCACCCGTCCGAAGTACGCGACAAATTTCCCTGAGTGCGGAGGCGGGTGAATGCAGCCAAGGGGTTAGACCTATGGCCAGCACAAGATCGAAGGCTGCATCTTTATACCGCAGGCGATGTACATCACCTTCTTCTACGGTGAGTTGTTCTTGTAAACCTTCGGCGAGTGCCAAACGTGAGGTTTGTATACGCATCTCTTCGACCGTGTCGATTGCGCGTACTCGGAAGCCGCGTTTGGCAAGCGATGTGCTAAACAACCCTGCGCCACACCCGATATCCAAAATCTCGCTGCCAATCGGAAGGAATAACTGATCGACCCAACGCAGCACCACATCGCGCCTCTCTCGATAGATCGCCGACTGGACGGAGTCGCCGGTGTAAACATCACTCCAATAGGACGCCAGAAGGGAAAAGTGCGTATCGACCAGATGCTGGGTTGAAGCGAGGTCAGTCATTGAGGTAATGAGCAGCTTCTATTGACCGGTTCCCTTGAGAACGACAGGAATGGTTTGCAGAAGAATCTTGCAATCGAGCCAGAGGCTCCAGTTCTCGATGTACGTCAGATCGAGTGCCATATTGATATCGAACGAGGGATCTCGTCGCGCCTTCACTTGCCACAGCCCAGTAATTCCTGGGCGCACCTGCAGACGGCGCCGATGTTCGAGGTCATAGCGTTCATAGTCGTCGATCGGATGCGGTCGCGGGCCAACCAGGCTCATATCGCCGCGAAACACGTTCCACAGCTGGGGCAGTTCATCGAGGCTGCTCCTGCGCAGCAATCTGCCAATACGCGTGATGCGCGGATCAAAAGACAGCTTGAAGAACGGTCCTGATCTCTGGTTCGCTGCTCGAAGCTCCTCTTTCATCGCATCTGCATTGGAGATCATGGTGCGCAGCTTCCAGCAGCAAAACTTGCGTCCTTTTCTTCCAATCCGGTTTGCGCGATAGAAAGCCGGCCCCGGAGAATCCAGCTTCACGAGCAATGCCAGAGCGGCGATAAGAGGAATCACGATCGGCGCAGCGCAGATCGATAACACGACGTCCAGAGTTCGTTTCATACAGAGCGCAACTGCAGGAATCGGCTCGCGATGCAGTGAGAAGACCGGCAATTCTCCCAGGAGCTCGACTTGCGGTTGCACCATCGCCGGCTGCCAGAATTCCGGAAGTACTTTCACGTTCCAGTGGTTCAGGCGCGCCTGTTCGGTGAGTTTCCAGACAAGTGCTCCATCATAAGGCGGGGCAATAAAGATGTCGTCGATGTACTCCGCCCGCGCTATATCTGCCAGCTGAGCCACGGTTCCTGCGACCCGAATACCATTCGAATGGGCCCGGTCGTCGAGAAAACCACGCACAACAAAACCCCAATGTGGATTCGCCGATATCGAACGCTCCAAGGCAGTGCCGGAAGCACTTGCGCCGACGATCAACACGTTGCGCATCTTGCCTGCTTCAATGCGATGGCTGGCGGTGTGCCGATCCCATGCTCGCCAGGCGGCGAAGGCGCCAACGTTCATTGCTCCCATGCAGCCGATGGCTGCCAATGACAGCGGCTGGCCAGCCAACAGAACGAAGGCTGCAAATAAGATTGACGCTAAACCGACGGACTTTGCGATGGCGAGCGTCTCTCCGGTGTTCCACCTGCGCAGCCGATATAAACCCAGGCTGTGAGCAGAGAGAATTGTTAAAGCCGCATAGAGCATCAGCAGTGCGCGCAGTTGATTGGTTAATGAAAAGCGAATGCCACTACTGCCGGCGCTGATATGGAAGATGATGGACGCGCTGAGTGCAGCCAGCAGCAGATCAGTGGCAATCGGCAAAAACCCGGTATTGCTTCCAGAAACTTGCCACCAGCGACGTTCGCTGTCCGCTCGATTGTTCGGAGCTACCAGAGATAATCCTGGGTTCATCTTCGGATGCTCCAGCGGAATGGGCGCAGAGGTTGTTGCTGACACCTCAGGGATTAGAGCAAGCGAATCGGGAGCGCCGTTGGGAATAGTTGCCATTTTTGGTGAACTTTTCCTGGTTTGCAGGAAACTGCCGGGAGGTCTTCAGGTGTTAGATGGGCTCTACGTCGTAATCTTCGGCTCGGATGGCAATGGAACGCTGAATCGGATCAGCGGAGATTACCAGAGTCCGGTTTGATTTTACTTCAGTCAGGATTCCTTCGAGACCATCGAGACAACCGCCGCGTACGCGCACACGTTGACCGGCACGAAGAAACGGGTGTTCCCAATATGGGACATTTTTAACGAGGAGCAGGCGAAGACTCGCGATTTGTTCTTTCGGAACAGACAAAGGCTCGCTGCCGGAACTGACAATGCGCACGATCCCCGGGGTCCGAAGTACTCTCACAAAGTGTTCGGAAGAACAGGGAACATACACGAACGTGTAACAAGGAAACAGGGGGAACTCTACTCTCTTCTTGCGATCGCTCCATCGTTGTACTTTGGTGACCACCGGCAAGAAGGTCTCGATATTTTTGCCACGCAACAGAGTGTCCACTTTTTTCTCGTGCTGGGCGCGCGTGTGGACGGCAAACCAGGAACCTTCCGGCTCGCAGTTGTTTACCGCAAGCGGTGGCAATTCGATTTGCGTCTGTGCGGACATAGCTTCGCCCTGTGAGTCACATCCTCGTGACCGGAAAAAAGCAAATTAACTTTCGATCGAGCCAGTACTACACAGCCGATTACGGCTGCCGTTGGGCACTACAGCCAGCTATAAATCGCGCTTGGCACCGGGAACGTGCGTTGGTTCAGTACGGCTCCCAGCACTCGAATGCCGGTTCCGGCAAAGTCTCCAACAATCTTGCTTGCTGTCGCGCGGCGGCTCACGTTGGCTTTCAGCACCAACGCCACGCCGTCAGCAATCGCGCCAAGTACCAGGGAATCCGTATACAGCGACGCCGCCGGAGAATCGATCAGCACATAGTCAAAGTTCTGGCGTAGTTCACTGATGTATCCTGCCAGCCTGTCTGACGCCAGCAATGTGTGCGCATCCGGTACTTCTGTTCCGGCTGTGATCAACCAAAGCCTTTCCTTGTCCAGCGGCCGCGCGTAACTTTTGATAGTGCCCGCCTCCAGTAATGCATCCACGAGCCCTGCCTGATTTTCAATTCCGAGCGCTTGGTGCAAAGCGGGATGTCGCAGGTTTGCGTCGACGAGACAAACCGAACTCGTGGTCTTACTGGCGAGCAGTTCTCCGGCACGCGCACAGAGACATGTCGCTCCGCTGCCGGCATCCAGCGCTGTGAACACCACAACTCGCGGGCTAGGCTGGGCGTCAAGGAAGAGGCGATGCACGAGTCTCTCCTCTTCAAGTTCCCTGGCCGTCGCCAAATCGGCGGTCCGCTCCAGCGGTATCAACCGCGCCTTCTCGCCGACGGTCTCATGCGGCGGAGGAATCGGCGGCATGTTGGGATACACCTCCGATTGCGGTGAACCATTCAGTTGGTGCAAGAGCTCGAAATTCCTGCTCATACGTTCGCTCCTTCAGTCCTGTAGCCGCTCGATCCCGCCGCCTGTTTCGCAATCGCTTGGAGCGAAGTTTGGCTGGGAAGCGGGGAGTCAGGATTCGCTTTTGGAACAGGAGAGGGATCCTTGGCGATCTCAAAACCTGAGAGCCGAACCAGAAAGGCGGAGATTCCTCTTAATTGCCTGCCAACCTCGCGTCCAGCGGTCCGCAATCGAGCGCTCCTTGCTCGCAGTCTCCTCCTCGCGACCGTCAACAGCGGCGGCGGCGCGGGCTGGCGGCGCGGAATAGCCCGAGGCGCTGTCCGGACCGGCAACTTGCCGGTATGGACGGTGTAGCTGGGCACGGCCGGCGAACGAAGGTCGCGGATTCCCAGACTCTCAGGAGCCACCGAGCGTGTACTCGTCGCTGCGGCTTCCCCAGCCATCCAATGTGTCGAGGTCCGAAGCGCAACCGCGGCCCGCGATTCAAGTGGAAATACCGGAAGTTCAATTGGAGTTGCGACGTTGCCCTCAGCTGCTGTGCTGTCGGCGGACAGATCAAGTATTTCGAGATCCTGCGCGACTTCATGTACGAGATCGGCGTCCACTGTGGGCTTCTTGATTGCGAAGGCCAGCGAGAGCGCGTTGAAACAATAGTTGTTGATGATGCGGGGAATTCCGCGGCTTCGAGCAGCAATCAGGCCCACTGCCTCGGGTGAAAACAGCGCCGGACCCATATATCCGGCAACCTGCAACCGGCGAGCAATGTAAGTCGCGACATCTTTTGCCGGCAACGGTTTGATCTGAATGATCATCGACAGGCGTTGGCGCAGTTGTACTAATTCGGGACTCCCGATTTTCTGCGATAGCTGCGGCTGCCCAGCCAGAATGATTTGCATGAGTTTGCGGCTGGGACACTCAAAGTCCGACAGCAGACGTACTGTTTCCAAGACAGATGTATCAAGGTTCTGAGCCTCGTCCACGATCACCACGACTCGACGTCCAGCCCGCGCCTCATTAAGCAACTCGCCCTTTAACTGCTCGTGCATCTGGATCGGATCACGCGTTTCCACTTTCAATCCAAGATCAGTCAGCAGATAGCCAAGCAGCTCGCGGGAATCGCATTGTGTTTGGAAAAGAAACGCCGTGCGGACGCCGCTTCCGAGCTGCTCGAGGAGATTAAAGAGCAGCATGGTCTTTCCCATTCCGGGCTGAGCTACCATGGCCATGAAAGCTCGTTCTGACTGAATCCCGTAGAGCAGGGACGCCATGGCTTCACGATGCGTGTCCGACGGATAGAAGAAGCGTGGATCAGGGGTCACGCCGAACGGCTGTTCGCGGAGACGGAAGTACTCGAGCAGCATCACGCCACCTCCTGTCCGGGCTCAAAGTTCGCCGGCAGAGCCGTTTCCAGGCTGAGAGGAGGACAGTAGGGAACCGCGGCGATGACGGGCAGGCGAAGCTCGCGGCTGATTTCGTCCGGCGTTCGGAAGCTGTCGTCGAAGTACTCGGCCCCGAAGGTGGCGCCCCCGGCAACGAGTAGCGCGAAAAGGGTTCCGACCAGCAAATACCAGCCTCCGGAACGCGCGGGAAGCGCCGGCACGAGTGGTTCTTGCGCGATCGCCACATTGAGGATGCGGCGGCGGTCCAGCGCGTCCGTGATACGCGATTCCTCGCGTTTTCTGAGATACAGCAAGTAGTTCTGCTCGGCGGCCTTCGTGGATCGCAGCAGGTCCTGTTGCACGATGCCTTTGTCGTTGAGCGATCGCGCTCTCGATTGGAAATTGGCGACCGAGGTCCGCTGCTCTTCTTCGCGTGCGCGCAAACCGCTGAGGTCGGCATTCGCTTTTGCCAGCTCTCCCCGCACCCATGCTTCGGTAGGATTCTGATCCGTCGTCTCTTCCCGGACCGGGCGGGCGTTCTCCGCATCGATGGCGGTTTGTGTTTCCGCAATTTGGCGATCGACCTCCTGGACCAACGGATAAGTGGGTTGAAACTTCGTCAGCAACTCGGTCCTCTTCAGTTGTAGGTTCAGCAAAGTGCTTTTGAGTTGCTGCATGAGCTGCGGATTGTCCCCCTGGCGCAGCTGCGTCGTAATCCTTGCCGGCATAGATCTTTGTAAACGCTTGAGAGCGTCGAGTCTGTCTTCAGTCTCGCCGATCGCAGCTCGCGTCTGTTCGAACGACAGGTTGAGTTCCGAGAGTTTTTCGAGGGCATTGTCGCGTTCCGTTTCGGGCGCAACTACCTGCTGTGAGCGGTTGAACTCCTGTAATTTCTCCTCCGCTTCCGTCAACTCTTTTTTAGCCTGCTCTGTTTGCTGCGCGAAAAACAGGTACTGGCCTCCCGGGCGCATGACTTGTGTGTGCTTCTCTAAATAAAGGTTCGCTAGAGAACTCAGGACGTCCGCCGCCTTCTTCGCGTTGCTGGACGAAAGCGTAACGTTGACGATGTTGGTCTTGCGCACAGCTTCAACCTGCAAGTGCGAACGAAGCTGGCGTACAGCAATCGCGATTTTTCGTTCCTGATCATTCTTGTGAAACCAGGAGGAGCCGACCGATTGCTCCAGATGGTTTGCCAGCACGACCTGGCGCAACAGGTCTTCACTGGTGAGGAGCTCCACCTCGGAGTTCATCTCTTGCTCTGTGATCTCGGGGCTGGCGATCTGAATCTGGCTTGTACTCTGATCGCCGCTGATGACCGGATCGACACGTTCACGCTTCACCAGAAATTTCATTTCCGCGTGATAGCTGGGCAAGATCAGCGCCGCCAGCACTGCCCCAAAAAACATGCCGAGGAAGCAGAGCGTCGCCACGCGACGATGACGGAAAAAGATGATGGCTACTTCGCGCGGGGTGTAAGACCGCAGTTCGTCACTCTTCGTGCTCAATACAATGGCTTCTGGCATAGCGCGTTCCTTCACGGGATCGGCGAGTACATGCTGAGACCCGCCGTGGGAATGAATTTGCGAATCTTTGAGACACGATTCTGCGGAACAAAAATCATGTCGCCAGATTGCAGGTGAATGTCCTCGGCCAGCATTTTTTGGTTCAGCATCTTCTTCACGTCAATCACCTTCGCCTGTGCCCACTCCTGAGACACCCTCCGGAACAGCAGCACCTGCGAATGCTTTGACTCCTCTGTTAGTCCGCCCGCCTGCTCGATTGCCTCTACCAGGGTTACGTCACCGCGAATCTCATATTTCCCCGGATGTCCAAGCATTCCACCTGCGGTGAAATACGGCTTCTCAAAGTCCTTAAGCAGAACCGTAATGATCGGAGCATTGAGAAAACGGCTGTAGGCCTGCTTCACTGCATCCGTGAATTCCGGAACGGAACTGCCGGCAACGTGAAGATCGCCTACCTGCTTTAGGGTCACGAATCCGTCTGGTTGAACGGGTATCTCCTGGTTCAGTTCAGGACTTAGCTCGAAGCTGACGTTTAGTACATCGCCGGGCCGCAACTTGTACCGGGGGTTCCGTTCGGATAACTGCGCTGGTGCGGCTGCATTCGCAGGTAGCGAAATGGGCTGTTGGGACGGCACCGTCTGAGATTGCATGGCAGATGGCAGCAGCAAGAGCATGGCCACTACGAGTTTTTTCATGAGCCCTCCGAAGTCTCGTCAGCTTCCTTGTTGGTATGTGCGTACGCCAGCCGGTGCTCAGAGATAAATCTGACCCAGTCCTGCTGGTCCGCTTGGTCAGTCAGCAGGAATGGAGATCCGTAGATCACGAATCCTCCCGGACGATCTTCAACCCCCGATGCCAGCGTTCTCACCACCGGGCCTGCCGCGCGCAACTTGCGGACTGCTTCATGAGTGTGAGACTGGGGCAGCATCACCTCGCACCAGACCTGAGTGGCTAATGGCGGACACTGACTTGTGACCACAAACATGCCGCCGACCGAGATGTCCCAGGCGAAGCCAGCTCCAAGTTCGCAATCTCCCTTCGGGCGCCGCCACATGTAGGTGACCGGTAGATCGAGTCGATACCGTTCGAACTTCCTTATCTCCACAAAATCCGCCGATCCGATGGCTCCGGGGTGGCGCTCCCATTGCTCACCTGGTTACGTGCCTGGAAACTTCGATGGCAACGTGTGTAACGGCAGCTAGATTCGAAAATCTTGATCCAACGGAAGAATTAGTCTCCGGTCAGCGAAGTGCCAGGCCTTCTCATGCCGAAGGGAGAGGTTAGCCAAAAGGTAATAGAGAAGACCTTCTCCTCTCACAGGAGGACACAAGTTAGGCGAATGACGATGGTATGGCGAATGATTGTCTGGAAGATCAGAGACTTACGCCCTAATTGGGAAGAAGATTCGTCGCAGCAGGCATCGTCGTTTGCTTCACAAACGATGCTTCGTGTTACGAAAATGCGATCAGTTTACTGAAATCATAACGCCTCAAGCAGCAACAAACATCCCAGCGCAGCAATTCAGAATCAATACGATGGCATGATGGGTTGTTGTAAGGATCGCCCATCCAGGTTGGAGCAGGTTGGATGATTCACATCCTCGCAGCCGAGACGTCTCCTCTGGCAAGTCAGCTCTTGGCGGACGCCTTGCGCCGGTCTCGCATCCCGAAATTCCAAGTCAGTATTCCGTCATCGCTGACTCCAGACGGCTGTTTTGAAGAAATTGCACGAACACGTCCTGATGTCGCGGTTCTTGCCTTGAACCTGCGGAACGAACCGCTGAGCGCGCTCGAAGTCATTCGCGACCTGCATTCCCAGGGCACCGACACGAAGTGCGTCGTCTTACTCGAGCAATCCGACCGTAATCTGGTCATCGAGAACTTTCGTGCTGGAGCCTGTGGAGTCTTCCCGCGCTCGCATTCTCCTCAAATGCTGGCGCGATGTATCGAGAGCGTGCATGCCGGCCAAATTTGGGCGAGCTCGCAGGAGCTGCACTACGTGCTTGCCGAGTTGCGCAAGGCGAAGCCAATTAACATTGTGGACGCAAAGGGCAGGGTACTGCTCTCAGTTCGAGAAGCTCAGGTTGTCCGGCTGGTGGCCGAGGGCTTGAGTAATCGTGAGATCTCTCAACAGTTGTCGCTCAGCGAGCATACCGTCAAGAACTATCTGTTCAAAATTTTCGAGAAGCTTGGAGTCAGCACCCGGGTAGAACTCGTTCTCTACTCCATGGCGCGCAGGGAAGAACAAGAGGCCGCAGCCCACAAACACACCGCGTGAATCACAGCAGTGCTCTTGTGCAAGGAATGGTAGGCCGAATGGACTCGAACCATCGACCTTGCCGGCGCCGGGACGCTCTAAAAACCTGAGCTCCGGTCAATAGGTTCCTGAATCGTGCGATGTGACTTCCAACTCTTGATCTCCCGTTCGCGGCGTCTCGCTTCAGCCACTGTCGCGAAATCTTCTCGATAAGCAAGATTCCAAGGTCCTCGTTTTTTGGTCGACGGCGTATGCCCCGCCTGATGATGTTGCAAACGGGAGCCGAAATCTGATGTCGAACCGACGTAAAACTTGTTCGTAGTGATACTCCGCAGTATGTACATGCAGGGCATGGATGCGAAGCTAGACCATTAAACGAAATGGTAGGCCCGAATGGACTCGAACCATCGACCTCTTCCGTGTCAAGGAAGCGCTCTAACCAACTGAGCTACGGGCCTACATCGCGAGGTAATCTTAGTCTAATGGCACACGGCCAAAGGCGGCAATCAGAGGGGGCATCGGAAGAACTTGAACCTCAACCTTCCCGTCTCAGCAACTAAGCTTTGCTGCGCTCGCAAATACTATCTAGTCGCATCCGCAGGCATAGCGGCAAATGCCGCGAAGGCTAGTTGCTTGAGCCATTCGCCGTGGAATTTTCGGCGACAGTTCCGACCGAGAAGCGAGTGGGCTGCGGCCGATAGCCGTTGCGTGTGCGTACGCGATAGTTCTTCAGACGCTCGCCTATAAGCCTTACCGTAATGTTGCGCCAACCATGGTTGGGATTGTTTTTCGGATAATAGCTGAGTGAGTAAAGATGTCCAAGGTCGTCACGGATTGAAGCAAAGGCTTTGCGCTCGTCTCTCCAATTCTTGGAGAAGTACGCTTTCCCGCCGGTCGCGGCGGTCATGCGCTCAAATACTGCGGTTGAGACTGGTTCCAACCTGGCTTCGCGAGTGCTGATCATGTAGATGGGAATACCCGCGGATTGAGCAAGTTCGGCAACATCTTCCGGCGGCACGACGCTGGAATTGTCAGGGCCGTTCGAGAAGACCACCACGACTTTTCTTCCCGTAATTCCCGCAGCATCTTTCACCGTCAGCAGCAGCGAGTTATACAACGCAGCATCATCTCCGGCTACAGTTGTTCGCACTCCGCGTACTACGTCTGAACGATCCGCGGTGAGAGAGGCGGCGCGAGACAGATCGCGACTGTACGAATAGAAGGCAACCTTGTCAGCCTTCTCGAGCGAGCGCACAAACTCTGCGATTGCGTCCTGGGCAAAAACAAAGCCCCGGTACATGTAGTTGCTGGTGTCAAAGAGAATGTAGACGTTCGAGCCGGCGATGGCCGCGCTCAAGTTGTCTGTTTGCTCGGCAGGAGCAGTTGGCGGAGCGGCCGCAAAGGAAGTGGCGCTGAGGGGTTTGCCCTCGTCCTGTGCAACCTCACTCACGCTGCGAGTGGGGCCGTTCCCTTCGCCAAAGAATGCGATCTTTTCGCCGATCGTGTCCTCAGTAATCAAAAAGTCCGAAGGCTTCAAGCCAGTCACATAGTTTCCCTTGTTGTCGGTGACGGCAACATTGAGTTGCACGAGATCTACCGAGACCTGAAACTGTGCCTGTTGCGCATCCAACAAACTCGCAGAGCCGCTGATCAGCAGAAGGACAATCGTAAGAATTTGAAAATATCGTTTGCTCATAGGATTATTCCAGTTCATGCAGCGCAAAATTACTTCATCCACCAGTCGTGCAAAGACGCGACGCGCTTAATTTCGAGGCTGCGCGTTGCTCGCCTCCATCACCGAATTGACCTTTCCCTGGCGGAATTCGTCGCCGGTTTCACGGGTAGCACGAAGCAATGCCGGCCAGTCCTCGAGATCCGTGGCAAAGATCTTTTCCACCATGCGACGGGTCAGCTCCGGAACCAGGCGGTTCAGCATTACCGGCGAGTATTCTTTTTCGTCGGCCAGACGCGCCCAATACAGGTTATTCGAATCCCACGACTCGGCCAGGAACCGGCTTGAGTAGCCCATGAATGCCGGGAATGGGGGCAGGTTCAGAAGCTCGCGAGCATAGCTCTGTGCCAAAACGGGATGCGGAACTCCGAAGTCGCGCGACAAACGCTCCCAACTCACTTCATTGGGGTACTGCTGAGCCAGGTTTTGCAGGTCCTTCCCTGGTTGACCGAGTAAGCCGGCCTGATCGGGATAACGCTGCGAGAATTCGGCGGCGAGATAGAAGGAATCTGCCGGTGTTACGCGAATCAGTGCATCCGGTCCTCTTGCTGTACGCAACGCGCGCTGCACGCGGTCTACGCTCTTCGGTGCCAGGCGCTCGGAGAGAATCTCGATTACCTTATTGCGCACATCTTCGTTGTTTTGTGACGCCGTCAAGAGCTCCTCGCCCGCCTGCTGATACAGGGTTACGGCATGAAGTTCGTTTTTGCTGACGTCCCACCAGCGCGGCACAATCGCGCTCGTTAAAATTCCCGGCACCACCGCTCCCCAGATGAGCGCCTGCACATTCTCAGGGGTAATGAAATCCTGCTCGGCTTGCGCGAGCACATAAGGCAGATCGGCCAGCGATCCCACAAGATGCGCTCCACCACCTGCTGGGGAGCCGGCGCCAAATAATTGCGGGGCTCTCCAGCTTGCGCGCTGCATGCCGACTACCGTGTCTCCCGAAAAGTCATGGGAGCGCACGAACAACGGATTGTGATGCAGAATCTGAGCTCCCGGCGGCTCGTAGTAGGCGTAATTCAATCCCACCATCGTGTCTCTCAGGAACGAAGCAAGTTGTCCGCGCGCCTGAACCACTTGATCCGCCGAAGCCGGCTGCCGAACGACCTTGGAGAGATCGGTTTGCATCTCCAAGTCGGTGTGACGGTTGTTGTAGACGCCAGCGCCCCATTCTTCACGCTCGCTCTTCTTGAAGATCGGCTGCGGCATCTCGAACTCACGAAGTTGGCCCGCAAGTGAAGTTAAGCGCGCCGAGGATGCCTTGACGTGATCCACATCCTGCAAACCATCTCCTAACGTAATCAGAGTGTCGAGCGAGACCAGGCGTTGCGCATCGAGTACAGATCGCATTCGCGTCGCCACTTCCTGATGCATGCGCTGTCCTTCGGGAGTGGATTGCTGCGGACCTGCCAGCAGATCGATAAGCTCGCCTTGCGACGCCTCCGGCCTGCCCGTGGCGGCGACCATCAACTCTCGCAAAGAGCTGCGCCCCGCGTCGAAAACTCCGCTGGAACCGGCAACTTTGTCGAACGGCGCGATGATTCTCTGAAACGATGCATTCAGATCCTTTTTGGGAATCTGATTCTGACGAGCGAATATCTGCCACAGGCCAATGCCCGATTGGAACGTGCCCAGGGCATTTCCGCGGAGGTAGTGGTTGGGAAGGTTGTCGAGCCGTTCCGCCGCATTCAGGAAGGCGGTAATTGACGCGTCATCCAAGGATGGGAATTCAGCAAAAAGCAAGTACTGATCTCCGAATTTGGAAAACTTGCTCGCCATCAGCCACACTGTCTCGGCGCTCAAGCGGTGATGCGCACCACGGCCGCCGTCGAGCTCAGTCAACATCAGGTAAGCCTGAAGCGGTCCTACTTCCGTATCAACGCGAGAGATGGCTACCAGTGCCTCAAGCAACTGTTCGGAGTTATTCCAACCGTGGGCTTTCTTCCCCCAGTCGCGCGTTACTTCGGCGTAGTTCTTCTGACGAAGCACGCGTTTCCATACTTCAAGATTGCCGGGCACGCGCGGCTCGCCGTTCGATTCCCACTCCATGCGAGTGAGTAGAAGCAGGAGACCAGGAGCGGGACGAAACACGGATCGTGCGGCTTCAGCCGGAGGAGCCTCATGATGTCGCAGAGCTTCGTAGAAAGGCTTCAGCCTGCGTGACTCGGTGAAGTGAGCCTGCTGAGTTCGATTCACGCGAGAGAGAGCATCGAAGTAAGCGGCAAGCCAGCCATTGTCCTTCGCGACCAGTTTGGCAACGAACTCTCCGCCTGCATCCGGACCCACACCCGCCAGATCCTTCCAGGCGCCTTCAGCGCTGGTGCCGCCGGGCACGACCACATGTCCCGATTTGAAACGAATGCGGCTGCCGTAGAAATCCAGCACCGGGCCATACGCAGCAAGGCGCTTCAAACCCGGCGATTGCCGCAGCGCGAGCTGAGTGTCAGGGTCCATCTGGGCAAATGCCCAATAGAGGCGCGACAAACTGGAATCGCGGATCAGCGCGTCGATCAGGTTCTTGTTGCCGGTCCAGTCCGCTTCCGTGAAGAGCATGGGAACTCTCGAGCTGCGGAAGGCATAGGAAAATGCCGGACCTCCCTGCAGCGTCTTCTCCAATTCCGGTATTGGGAAGCCGGAGTCGATGGTTACAAACGCTCTTTGCGGGTCAGCCGTCTCCAGATAGCTGCCCGCCTGTCCGCAGTCCGTGCGCGTGCGATATCCGAGCACTTGAAGGAGAGGCCTCGCCTGTTCGCAATTAGCAACGCGAAGTACACCTTCAGCTCCGGCCATCACGTCCAATTCCCGCGCTTGCTGGACATACCGGCTCAGCAGAATTAGAAACTCCGTTGGGCGCGTGTGCGATGACGGTCCCTCATAGCCGAGCAAGAAAACGTTGCGTGCCAAAAGAGGAAGCACTTCGTCGGGTGCAGCTTTCTGGCTGATTCCCGCCATACGGAGGAACGACCGCAGCGGGCCAGGAATCTGAATGGTGGCTTCGGATGACGCGGAATCAGCCGCAGGGCCTGTGCCCGAAGGAGTACTGCCCCATGAGTTGGGCGTTAGGCAAACGAATAGAAAAACCGATACGCAAACTGAGCGCACGTAAAAAGCGGATTTCATGGCTGGAGCCCTCTCCGAACCGTGGAGACACCTGCCAGCTAATCTTCGCGGGGACGAAACGGGGCTGAAACTCTAACGTAACCGTTCGGCAGACCGAACGCGTGGAGGAGCCCGAATCGTCGAACGCCGCTTGAATTAGGGGTTTTGGCTTTATCTCGTCGTTGGTGTCCCCCGAGTCCCTCGAACAAAATCGGCCCACAAGATAAACCATCTAGGACGCTAAGTCCAAGGCCAATTCAGGCCAGAGTACCGGAAAACGTGCCGGCGGACAGAAACCAGCAGGTTTATTGTGCGAAATCCAGGCTTTTCATCGATACGTATCCAAATTTTCGACCACTGGGTTAATCCCATTGCACATGATGCGGTGCGGACGCAGAGGACGCTCAGCCTGACGTACCGCAGCGATTTGGCTGGCGCGGTTCGGTTATGCCTGGAGGTTCCGTCCTGTCTTTCCCCGCTTTCCCACTTCGAGATGTGGCATGATTTCTCGGGAGGGTATCTCGTGAACAGAGGACTTTGTCTTGCATTTGCTGCATTGATGGCGGTTCCCAGCGCTCTACTCGGGCAGGAGAAGTCACAAGCGCCGGCCACTCCGCCGGCAAACCCGATTACCGCGAGCGAAAAAGGTCTGTACTCATTTGTGAGCACCGCCGCCGTCGGCGCGGCGCAGAAAATGCCGGAAGAAAACTACTCCTTCAAACCGACGCCGGAGGTTCGAAGTTTTGGCCAGTTGGTCGGCCATGTGGCCGACGCTTCCTACATGTTCTGCTCGCTAAGCCTCGGCGAAGCTAACCCAGCCAAGGCAATCGAAAAAACCAAGACCTCGAAGGCCGATCTTGTTGCCGCACTGCAGGACGCCGTTGCCTACTGCAACAAGGCATTCGACAGCATGACCGATGTAAAAGGCAGCCAAATGGTGAAATTCAGGAACTTCGACATAGCGAAGCTCACGGTGTTCTCGCTGAACACGGCGCATACGGATGAGCACTACGGAAACATGGTGACCTACCTGCGAATGAAGGGGATTGTGCCTCCGACCAGTGAAAACCCACCCGCACAGGCCCCAAAATAAAATGCTCAGCTTTTGTCGGGTAGATGAGTGGCCGGGGTGAGGCGGCAATCACCCTAGCCACGATTTATGCGACAAGTGCCGCGTTGTCTGCGGGCGGGTTCAGAAGGAAAGCGCAGAAGGAAAGCGCGGGATCTTCGCCCATCCTCAGCGAAAGTTTTCAACCAGCATGATTTCGCTTCCCCCTTCGTCGGGCTGCGAGATGAGCAGCAGCTTGCCGTCGGGCGAGACGGTCATTCCCGGTCCGGGCTTCGGGCCGCCTTCCAGAGAGCGGAGATCGACCATCTTCTGCGTTTCAAAATTGAAGAACGACAGCATCGGAACGATGTCCGTTGAGTTTGCTTTTCGCCCTGGCCGAAGCAGGTAGATGCCTTTATCGCTGAGGCTCCAGTATCTCCACAGGCTGCGGAGCAGTTCGCCCGTTACCAGCGTCTCTGGGCCGCCGTTTGCCGGCATGGAGAAAAGGCCGGATTCGTTCCACTTCGCGTAGTAAAGGGTCCTGCCGTCGCTGGATTCGAATGGGGCGAAGCCGCCGTTTTTCGTAACCTGCACCGGCGACTGCGAACCGTCAGCCAAGGTTTTCCAGAGATCCCAATGGCCGCCTGCGTTCGAGGCATAGTAAATCCAGCGGCCGTCATGGGACCAATTTGGAACGACCGCATCGTTACGGCCGCTGTTCGTGATCCGACGCGGTGTTCCGCCTTGAGCATCGATCACGTAAATGTCGGAGTGTTTCTCCGGGCGGGCATCGAAAGCAAGCTGTTTGCCGTCTGGCGACCAATGCGGACTCCCGGTCTGCCGGTTCCCGAAGTTCGTGAGCTGAACAGCGTTGGAGCCATCGGGCGACGCCACCCAGATCTCCCATGAGCCGCTGCGGCTGGAAGCGAACGCAACTCGACGCCCATCGGGCGAGAACTGCGGAGCGGCCTGCAATTGCCGTGAGGCGATCGCAATTCTCCCGGGAGCTGCAGGCTCGCCTGGGGCGGGGATGTCGTAGGCCCAAATCTTGTCGGAGTAAGTTGATTTCACGTAGGCGAGGTAATTCCCTGCCGGTGGAACCGTCGGACTCTCGGCGTCATCGCCTCCGAATGGCAGCTGCCTCGGAATAGTGCCTCCCACCGGAACTCGCCACAGCGCGCGGCGTTCTCCCCCGCCGCGGGCTGACGAAAAAATCACGTCGTGCCCGTTCTGGGAAAACGCGATTCCGCCGATGTGCTCGCCGTCGTGCGTCAGGCGCCGAGGCACGCCTCCGCGGGCGCTCATCACGAAGACGTCGGACGCGCCGGAGGTGTAATTGCGCGAGAAGGCAATGAGCTTGCCGTCAGGCGAGAATGCCGGAAGCGTGTCGCCGTTGTAGTTTAAAGGCGGAGATGTGAGAGGGCGACGTCCGCTTCCATCAACGGAGACGCGATAGAGGACGAACGGCTCGCCAGGCGCCGATCGCTCCGCCGTCAGAAACCATTTGCCGTCTGGCGACCAGCGCAAATCGCTGAGCTCGCCGACAGCAAACAACTTCTTCTCTTCTCCTCCGATGGCCGGAGCCATGTAGACGGCGGCAGCCGGATGCGTGGCCATTCGCTTCTTGATCTGTTCGGCAAGCGACTCGTTGGGCTCCGGTTTTGGGTCGGGAATCCTCTCGAAGCGCACACACGCGATGTAACGGCCATCAGGAGACCACGCAGGCAGAATGTGTCCCACACGTTCCTGCGCCGGGATCAGGCGTACCGGGGTTCCATCTTTCACCAGTTTTACGTAGATATCCGGCAGATCGCCTTTTTGTGACACCCAGGCATATGCAATCTCTTTCCCATCCGGCGAGAACTGCGGCTGCACCTCGAATCCGAGCGCGCCAGTGAGTGGGACGAGCCGAAATTCCCCGACCGACGTTACTCCGAATGAGTGCGGTCGCGGACGGTTCACCATAACGGCGGCAATCACGATCAAAACCAGCAAACCGGCCAGAGGAAGCAAAATGTAACGGCGCGACAAGCGCTTTGCCGCCGGAAGAGCCGGGATGGCACGCGCCTCGTCGACGACTGGGCTCAGACTCGGCGTGCCATTCTGTGCGCTCTTGACCGGGGCAATGAAGCGATACCCGCGCCGAGGCAACGTCTCGATAAAGCGCGGATTGTCTGCGTCGTCGCCGAGAGTGCGCCGCAGCTTTTTAACCGCGACATTGATGGCTTGATCGAAGTCGCCGAACTCCGCTTCGCCCCATAAGCGCCGCTTGAGCTCGTCGCGTGAGATCAGCTCTCCCGGGCGCTCAAGCAAAACCGCAAGCACCCTGAAAGGTTGATCCTGCAGGCGAACCCGCAATCCTGCTTTGCGCAGCTCCCGGGTTTGGATATTGAGATCGAAGAGTCCGAAGCGAAGCAGATGCGGCTTTTCATCCTCTGGGAGCTCGCGCTTCGGGGATTGTGACTCGTGAGACACAGCCGACTTTAGCTGACCAGAGCGCATCGTCTCATAATCTCCCAATCTTCGCACGCTTCCACGCCGCGCTCCTCAGGACATACCTCGCAATAACCGCCGTTGCAAGAATCGCTTAGCTGGACACCTCAAATTCCCGAATTGAACAGCCCGGCTCATTGAGTGCCGCAGCTGACCCGAGCAGATTGGCCTCCGAACTTGGACGATCCGGAAGCCATGAAGTTAGTCAGAGGACTGGGAACAATTTTGGCGATGGCGATGCTCACGGCTGCCGGAAGCACTCAGGACAAGCCGCGGGTCAAGCAAGCAGATCTGCGGGACGAATCCATCGTCCTATGTGGGGATGGACTCACTGGCAGCGACTGCCAGATGGCGCGCGGACTTATGCGTCTGGCGCTGAAGCGCCTGAGTACCTCGATACCAGACTGGAGGATCGTAGTCGTGGCCCAGTCCCGCTGGAACGAAGTTGCCGCCGGCTTTCGCGTAAAACCCACCACCCCGGCCTTCTCGAGCCCGGGAATCCGAACTACGTATGTAGAAGGCAATCTTCTCTCGCAGGACGCTCGCATTGACGAGAACCTGCAACGCTACACGCCTTTGACAGGCTTAAACAAACTCACCTGGATCATCGCCCATGAGTATGGCCACATCCTGTGCGAGACGAGCGACGAACGAAAAGCCAATGCAGCCGCAGGCCGTTTGATCTACGGCAGGGGAGAAGTCTGCCGTTAGAGTTAACCTGTCGTGCGCCTTCGGAGCCGCGGTTTTCATGGGAGAAGCGCATCGAATTGAAAGCCCCAGTTTCGCGAGTCTGGCGGGCCTTAACGCGGACGATCTATCGATTCGCATGCGATACCGCACACTTCCTACGTAATCTTGTAGAGCAACGGATTGCAAAACTATTTTTGTGCCGGCTCGCAACTTGTTGATGCGCTTCGGCAAGGAGAGGCGGCGAGCAACGGATGAAGCTTGCATTTTCTGCTCAACTCCCGCGATCATGCGAGTGGCCATGCCGCGCTCGATATATCCCATTTTGGAATTTGCTGGCAGAGATGGAGCTTGCGTCTTTCAGGCTGCAAGCGTAGCTTGCAGCCGGTCTGGCGCTTTCTTCCGCCATGTCGCTGCGGAGGCTCAGGCCTGGTTCGAGTTTCGGAGGTCCCCGAAAAATCCTCGAGTGTTTCGGGGATTATCCCCGCACCATCCCCGGCGCCTTCGGGGATCGATCCCCGGGAATCCCCGGAAGCTCCGGGGATTGGTTGGGGATCTCGGCTGCGAAGTCCTTTGGATTTGGGGATCGAGTCGAAAACAGCCTTTTCCTAAAAAGAGACGGGCTATGGATGATTGCGTGCCCGCGAGTTCGCGCGCAGCATGAGGCTGGCGGAGGTGGAGTCCTTCAACACGCTGTGCGGGATAGCCGGATACAGCGGCTGTACATTTCTCTAATTGGGAAAGAGAGTCTCTTAGAACAGAAAGGTTATGCGAGCAACGGATTGGAGTCGGAGCAATTCACTGCTTATTCGCTGTTATTCACTGTTCTTTTGCGACCGACGGAATTCCGCGTCTTCTGCAAGGGATTGACAGCGACGCGGTTGAACGAAATTTTCCGTTGCTCGTATAGCCGATGTCAAAAAATTCACTGATAAATTCGCTGTTCCCCTGCGTCCATGCAGTTCGCACGCAAAACCGTCGGTCGTCCCCGCGCGGCTTAAAGCGTGTAGGCTGAAAGCATAGACATGCAGCTCAGCGGAATGGAAGCTCGAGTTTTAGGATCGCTGATCGAAAAAGAAATCACTACGCCGGATTACTATCCGCTTTCGTTGAACGCGCTGGTGAATGCGTGCAATCAGAAGAACAATCGCGAGCCGGTGATGAATCTTGACGAAGACGCCGTGCGTAAGGCTCTTGATGCACTGCAGAGCCATAGGCTCGCAGGTCCTGCCCGCGGTGCTGACAGTCGAGTGACGAAGTACGAACATCGCGTTCAGGAGGTCTTCAATTTCACGCGCGGCGAAACTGCGATTTTGTGTGTACTCCTGCTGCGGGGGCCGCAAACTCCGGGCGAGCTTCGTGGGCGAACTGAGCGGATGTTCCGTTTTGAGCATTTGGATGATGTGCAGTCCACATTGCAGCGTTTGATCGAGCGTGAGCCGCCACTTGTCGCTATGTTGCAGCGCCAGCCTGGCACGAAGGAATCGCGCTACATGCATCTGCTGTCAGGCCATTCGGAGCCTGCCGCACAGCCGGCGAGCGCAGCTCGTGACCAGGAAGATGGTCGAACAATGCGACTCGAGGAGGAATTCGAGAGACTTCGTGCGGAAGTGGAGGAAGTGAAGCGGCAGCTTGCGGATCTTCGCAGGCAACTCGAATGAACGCTGGCTTGTGAAGTGAAAAAGCCGCGCCCTTAGGAAGACGCGAGGTCCAGAACAAAAACGCTATTGCCGAATCGTAGACTTTTCCGAGTCGACAGATTTCTTAACGTCGCTTCCGGAGGCTGCTTTCGGGCGTGTTGACCGCATGCCGATCAGGGGTCCCTGGTAGCTCAATTCGCTGACTTCTCGATCTCGACTGGTGTTCTGCATCAGAACTCACCTCGGCAACTTGTAGTGAAACTCTATCGCTTCGGCAAGAGGCCGCCTAGATTACGAAAGGAACTGAGTTTCATAGCGCTAAGCTGCAGAGTTCGTGAGGCTTATCGGTTGGATGAGGCCGAGGTTCATCTCTGATATGGCGATCCAAAAGAATCGCGGGGACTAAAAAAAACCGGCTGCGCCTCCCCCAAAGGCACAGCCGGTAGAACAACCTCGATGAAACCGATTGCGGTTAGTCTCCCGTCGCCATGGCTGCGCGGGCAGCCACTGCTACCGGTGCTGGAGCTGTCTCCTTCGCACCACCGAAATAGTGCTTGTAGGAGTGGAAGACTCCGAACATCACCGGCAGCACGAAGAGCGGAACCTGCCAGCCGATCTTCGCCGTTGCTGCGAGCACCAGACCGGCAATCGCCGCGCTGGCTACGAAGTACGGGAAGGAAAGCTGGAAGATGTTGCCCCAAACCTTCAGGGCATTCTTCGCTTCCGTGAGCGAGATGACGATGGCTACCGGAACGGTGTTGGCTACGAAGAATCCGCCTGCAGCCAGAGCCAGCACCAACCCATGCGAACTAGTCATGTTGTTGAGTGCCGGATAACCGAACAGGAAGCGCGTTGCCGCTACTGCCAGAGCCATGTTGCTGAAGTTGAAGATCGCCTGCACCGTGTTGAACTTCTGCGTTGCACGTGGCAAGCACTGAACGAACGTCGAGAAGCACGCTACAGCCAGAGCTTCCGACGCGCTCATCTCGGCCACCGCGACCAGGATGAACGGCAAATTCACCGACATGCTTCCAGTGAGTCCGGGCAACTTCACTTTCAATCGCGCTGCCAGGCAGGCCACCAGAAGGAACGAGATAACCCGAGTGTGATCGGCCGATTGTGCGTGAAGGATAGCGTTCGCCAATACCGCAAAACCCGCCAAGATTACGAGCGCGATGAAGAACTGTGCTGATCGTTTCACAGCGCACCTCCCGTCGTGCTTGGGTCTGTCGGGAGTACTGATTCACCGTCGGTTATGGTGCCCCCGGAATCAGTAGTGTCGGCATCGCTGTCGTCGCCAGGATCGCCATCGCTCAGCGCGTTCAGAGTTCCATCGTCGAGCTGACCCCACACGACGCTCTGACCCCAAACCATGCTGCAGGCGTCAGTGCCGACTTGGCCCCAAACCACTGAGTTGCCCCAAACCAGAGAGGTGGCGTCAACTTCCAGCTGACCCCAAACCACTGAGTTTGCGAACACACTCGATTGTCCCCAGACCATCGACTGGCCCCATACAACCGAGAGGCCATTGGTTAATGTCGCGGTCTTGGTAAGCGGGTTGAAGACAACGGTCGGCGAAGCTGCACCGCCGTTAACCGGCGTCGTGTCATTCAGAGCGGCCTGAACGTCAAAGTACCCGGAGCCGATGGTGAACACGTCGTATTGGGACAGGTAAGTGTTGCCCTTTACGTCGCGACCCCAACTGTTGCCGCGTACCGGATAGCCTTTCCAAGCGCTCCGCATCATGCGTGCCTTGATTGTGTCAGGCGTCATGTTCGGATTGCTCTGGATCATCAACGCAGCGCCGCCGGCGACTACTGGAGTCGCCATGCTGGTACCGCTCAACTGCAGGTACTGCGGACCAGGTGAAGTAGCGCCACAGTCGCTTTGACCAGCGAACACGTCGCAGAGCCATGTGAGCTGCGTCGGCTTGATGATGGCTGACACAGGAGCCAGCTGGCCCAAAGTCGATCCGGGCGAAAGCAGCGACGTGATCTTGTTTCCCGGAGCCATGATGTCTGGCTTCAGGACGTGATCCAGCAGCGTTGGGCCTTTAGAACTGTAGCTGGCGACGATGTCGTCGTTTCGCGTCCAGGTTCCCTGTGGGCTCATCGCGCCAACGGTGATCACATTAGGATCGTTGCCGGGAGCTTCGATCGTCGCGTAACCCTGCTCGCCGAAGCTGTTGTCGCGACCCATGTTGCCGGCCGCTGTGACAACCACGATTCCAGCCTTCCACGCCGCCTCAGCTGCCTGGCAGAGAGGATCCAGGCTGTACGACTCGAATACCGGACGTCCGAGCGACAGGTTGATCACGCGGATGTTGTATTGAGTCTTCAACTGGATCGCGCGACTGATAGCCGCAATCACTCGGCTATCGGAGCCGCCGCCATTGGCGTCGAGCACTCGCAAGTTGACGATGTTGGCATTGGGCGCCATGCCGTAGAAGCGTCCGGCTGAATCATGTCCGTTTCCGGCGACGATTCCGGCGACGTGTGTGCCGTGACCGTATGCGTCGTTGGTGCTGGGATCTCCAGGCACGAAGCTCTCGCTATAGACCACGCGAGAAGACTTCATATCTGCGGTCTGAAGGTCATCGTGCTGATAGACGCCGCTATCGATGACTGCAATGCCGATTCCAGTTCCGTCTACGCCCCAGTTCTGACGGGCAATGGCATCGTTCACGGGTTGCGGGAAGTCATCCCACGCTGACTTGGTCGGACGGTCAGGAGAAACATAAGTTACCCAGCCGTTCGAAACGAGCTTCTCAAGCAGTTTCTTGGGAACATTAGCCGCGACAGCGCCGATGCCCGTAAGGTTGCGGTTGATACTGCGGGCGAATTGCTTTACTTGCCCTGGAGGTGTGCCCGGCGACAACTGCACGATTACACTAACCGTGCCGTCCGGGTTCACCGGGAAATTGTCGAGGTCAGGCGCCGCTTTAGGTCCGTACTTGCCTTTACCTGATGCCGCGAACGCTGCGCTCAAGAACATCAGCAGCATCGCCGCAATCAGAGGCAAGCGCCAGAACCTGGCTGCTGCACCCTTCATTGTTGTTTGCGGTTTCATTGAGTTCTGCTTTCTTAACTCCCTGCTAAAAGTTTTGTGAACTGCTCTGGGGAGGTTCACTTTCTTTTCAGCCGCACTCTCGTGCGGGTTAACAGCGAAAGACCTGCTTAGGAACCCCAAACTGCTGAGGCAACTGCGCTAAGCGCGTGTTTCACTTGCGGGGAGGAAAGGTTGAACCCAGCCACAATAGCCAACGTCAGGCTGAGCACGATAGCGACGGTTTTGCTGCTCTTGGACATAGCGGTGACGAATACCTCGCCCGCTGTAAGTGCAAGCCAGCAACCAGAGTTGTTAAAATCGATAATCTGTTGTGTTTCAGTGAGTTACAGAAAATCTGCGGACTGGGAAGTTGGGACAGTTCGTCTGCATCAAAATGAGAACCTAAAGAGGTGAATGATCTTAAGCTATTGAAAAAGATAGGCTTATATGGAAATCGCCAAATGAGAGACATTTTGGCGCAATCCTGGCGCAATCCGGTGGCGCAATTGGGCAAGTAGAGCCTGCGAAGTGCTTCCGCTGAAGCTCCGGAACAGTGAGAATTTAAGACTCAATTTTCCAAGACTAACCGGATGTTACCGGATGCTTTCCAATACATGAGTTTCTGGTGTGAGGAACAGTGAATCGCAGTGAAATATCGGTGAATTTTGCGCGTACACGGCCTTTGGTGCGCCTACAGGGCCTTCACTGTAGGTTGAGCTTTTTCTCAGCCTCGAGAGCGATCGGCGTCTGCCAGCATGGAGCTGCCCACAATTCACGATCTGCGTCCAATTGGGGATAGTTGCTGCCTGGCGAAACGGGTTCTGTCCATTTCCGAACATTTTCATTCGGCCGCGAACACAGGTTTTTGCGGACTGCCATAAGATGTGCTATTTATCCCCGCGTTTTCATTGTGTTACGGCTTTCATTCCTTTGGCAGACCAAACGCACTAGGGGGTGTAGTCATGGATATTCAGAGACCATCAAATGCCGCGGCCAAGCGCAGGCGGCGGATTATCGTTTCGGCGCTCGCCATCATCTTTATTGCAGGCGTAACGCTGGGACTCTCACGACTCAAGCCAGCAGCTCCGAGCGTTGAACGCTCCACCATATGGACCGATACCGTGAAACGGGGCCCAATGCTGCGGCAGGTTAGAGGCCTTGGAACTCTCGTTCCAGTCGATATTCGATGGATTCCCGCGCTCACCGACGGAACTGTAGAGCGCCGACGCATCCTCCCCGGCACTCAGGTCAAAGCCGACACCATCATCATGGACCTGAGCAATCCGCAAACTGAGCAAGAGGCTCAGGATGCCGAACTCCAGCTCAAGGCCGCTGAAGCCGAATACAAGAACTTGGAAGTGAAGGTCCAGAGCGATCTGATGACGCAGCGGGCTAACGCTGCCACGGTGGGCGCAGATTATAGCGACGCCAAAACCAAGGCGGAGATCGATGAGCAACTCCAGAAGCTCGGAGTCATTTCGGGACAGGCACTTAAAAGCTCCAAGGGCAAAGCGGACGAACTTTCCACAAGAAACCAGATCGAGCAAGAAAGAGTTGCTATCAATACCAAATCTGTAACGTCTCAATTGGCGGTGCAGCAGGCAAAGATCGACGAGTTGAAAGCTCTGTACCAGCTCAAGATGAAGCAACTCGACTCCCTGCACGTGCGCGCTGGCATTGACGGCGTTCTCACCGAAGTGCCGGTGGTGGAAGGACAGCGTGTGACAGCGGGCAGCAACCTGGCGAAAGTTGTGCAGCCGAATCACCTCAAGGCAGAGCTGAAGATCGCGGAAACGCAGTCGAAAGACATCACCTTTGGTCAGCCGGCTTCAGTGGACACGCATAACGGAGTGATTCAAGGAACGGTGATGCGTATCGATCCGGCAGTAATTAATGGTACGGTCACGGTTGACGTGAAGCTGGAAGGACAGCTACCTCCAGGTGCTCGGCCGGATTTGAGCGTGGATGGAACGATCGATCTCGATCGGTTGGCGAATGTAGAGTACGTAGGCCGTCCGGCCTTTGGTCAGGAAAACAGTAAGGTGAGCATGTTCAAGCTCGATCCTGACGGTAAAGGCGCCACCCGGGTAACCGTCTCGCTGGGACGCAGTTCCGTAAACGCAGTTGAGATTCTCGGCGGATTGAATGAAGGCGATCAGGTAATCCTGTCCGACATGTCGCGCTGGGATAATGTCGATCGCATTCGCTTGGAGTAGCTTCGGAAGCTGCGCAGCTTCGAACTTCAAATATCAGGAATTTATTGTCGTCTAAGAGGAGAGTAAATGGCATCGAACGGCAGGCCGCTGATCACGCTCGAGAACGTAACCAAAATCTTCTACACCGATGAAGTAGAGACGCACGCTCTCTCCGGCATTCATCTCGAGATTCGCGAAGGCGAGTACGTCTCGATGGCTGGACCGTCCGGCTGCGGAAAGTCGACGCTGCTGTCCATCATAGGCCTGCTCGATACACCTACCGACGGCACTTACGTTCTCAACAACAAGCCGGTGCAGAGCCTCGATTTCGCCGATCGCGCCCGCATTCGCAACCAGGAGATCGGGTTCATCTTCCAGAGCTTTAACCTTATCGGCGATCTCACCGTGTACGAGAACGTCGAGCTGCCGCTCACCTATCGCAAGATGGGCGCAGCCGAACGCAAAGAACGTGTTCACGGCGCGCTGGAGAAGGTAGGAATGTCGCACCGCATGCGACACTATCCGTCGCAACTCTCCGGCGGTCAACAGCAGCGCGTGGCGGTAGCCCGAGCGCTCGCAGGCAAGCCGTCGATCCTGCTCGCGGACGAACCTACTGGAAACCTCGATTCCCGAAATGGTGAAGCGGTGATGGAACTGCTCCAACAGCTCCATCGCGAAGGCGCGACGATCTGCATGGTGACGCACGATGAGCGTTTCGCCCGGCATGCCGAGCGCACGATTCATCTGTTCGACGGCAAGGTTGTGGAGGAAAGCGTCAGCGTAGCGTAGGTTCAGCAGCCCCTACAGTTTGGTTAGCAAGAACGCTCAATGGAGCGGCGGGGAAGTTGTGTGCAGCCTTGTCATTAGGCAGCCTGTCATTCCGAACGAAGTGAGGAATCCCTACTCTCACGAGAATGCATAGGCACAGTAGCGATTCCTCGCTCGCTCGGAATAGCACGGAGAGACGGCAATGGGATCCCTCTTCCAAGACGTCCGTTACGGACTCCGCATGTTGCGCAAGAGCCCTGCTTTCACAGCCGTCGCAGTTCTCACACTGGCGCTCGGAATCGGCGCGAACACTGCCATCTTCACCGTTGTGAATGCGCTTCTCTTGAAGATGCTCCCCATCAAGGCGCCGCAGCAACTCGTGCTCCTCGGAGATCCGGGAATGGTGGGCGGCAGGTGGAATGGAACGCCGTCAATAGACTTCTTTTCCTATCCGCTTTATCGGGAATTTCGCGCCAAGACCACAGCCTTCACCGGCCTGGCTGCAGCGGCGGCTGAGGACCAGATCGAAATTAATTCCGACCCTCGCGGCGCAGCTTCGTCGGAGGTCGTCGATGGGCGGCTCGTAAGCGGCAATTACTTTCCCGTCCTGGGAGTGGATGCGGCAGCCGGACGTTTGCTTACTGAGAGCGATGATACTCAGGAGAGCGCGAATCCAGTAGTCGTGCTCAGCTATGGATACTGGAGCCGGAAATTCGCCCAGTCGCCCACGATCATCGGCAAAGAAATCCGCCTGAACGGGTATCCCTACACCGTCGTCGGGGTTGCTCAGCAGCGGTTCAGCGGCGATATCGTTGGTTACGATGCTTCAGTCTTCGTGCCGCTCAGCATGCAACCGAAGATTTACCGCCAAGAGGGCATAAGGAATGATCCGCATGTCTCGTGGCTTTCGTTAATCGGCAGACTTAGGCATGGCGTGTCGGTGACACAGGCAAAGGCTAACGTAAACCTTGTATTCCAGCAGGCGCTCAAGGGAGAGTACGGGGGAAGACTCAATGCTGACGATCACGGCGAAATCGATCATGCACAGATCAGTGTAGGTCCGGGCGGAGCGGGGTTCTCGCAGTTTCGGGAAGAGTACCGGGCTCCGCTTGTTTTGCTGATGGGCATCGTCGGGCTCGTTCTGCTCATCGCCTGCGTGAATGTCGCCAATCTTCTGCTGGCACGAGCACGCAGGAGGAGTAAGGAAATTGCTGTGCGCCTCGCGATGGGGGCAAGTCAAAGGCGGTTGCTGCAACAGCTGTTAACAGAAAGCATTCTGCTCGCATTCCTGGGAGGCATCTGCGGGGCCTTGCTCTCCATTTGGGGAGTGCGGCTGCTGATCAGACTCTTTGTTTCGGACGCGGCACCGTTGCCCCTCGCTCCCGACCTTCGCGTTTTTTCTTTCACGATGACGGCTTGCCTGCTCACAGGAATTTTGTTCGGCGTTGTTCCAGCCTTAAGTGCTCTCAAGGTGCAAGTGAATCCCAGCCTGAAAGACGCGAGTGTCGTTTCGGAACCGCGCTCTCGGATCGGCTGGGGTAAGAGCCTTGTTGCCGGGCAAGTTGCGCTGTCACTTCTGGTGCTGTTCGGCGCGACCCTTCTGGTACGCAGTCTGCAAAAGTTAATGAGCCAGGATCTTGGCTACGAAAGCAATCGCATTGTCGTCGCGCACCCTGGGGCTTCAGCTGTCGGATATAAAGGCGAACGGATGAAGCAGCTCGCACAGGAGCTGAGTGCCCGGTTGTCCACTATTCCCGGAGTTCGCGGCGTTAGCTATTCTCGGAACGGTCTGTTGGGAGGCGGAGAAACCGCCGATGCCATTATTGTTCCAGGTTTCACGGCAGCGAACCGGGACGATCGGCAGGCCCGCGAGGACTCCGTTGCGCCGGATTATTTCGCTACAGTCGGAATTCCCATTCTCCTTGGGCGCGGCATCAACGCGCAGGATACTGCGACCTCCACTCGCGTCGCCGTGATCAACCAGGCAATGATGAAGCACTTCTTCCATGGCGAGAATCCGCTTGGGCGCCAGTTCGAGATTGATGATCCGCCTGAAAAGGGCAAACCGTTCACGGTAATCGGCGTCTCCAAAGACGCGAAAGACCACGGCGGATTTTTGCGCAGCTCTACGCCTCCTCGATTCTATTTCGCTTTTCAGCAGGACCGTGAGCCGCCGCGCTTCGTTCTTGAGGTTGTCACCCATCGCGATCCCAACACGGTCCTCACCGAAATAAGAACTCAGATCAAAGCGGCCGATGCCAATCTGCCGATCTACAGCCTTTATAGCGTTCGTTATCTTCTGGAGAGAAATCTCAGTAACCAGATCGCATTGGCCAGACTCTCGGCTTTCTTTGCAGGATTAGCGCTCCTTTTGGCCGGTGTTGGTCTCTACGGACTCATGTCGTACACGGTTGCTGGAAGGACGCGGGAGATTGGCATCCGGCTTGCGCTCGGCGCGCAGCGGAAGGATGTTCTGAACCTGGTATTGCATGAAGGCTTGTTGCTGATCGGGATCGGTCTCGCGGTTGGAATTCCGTTGTCGCTGGCCGGCAGCCGTATGCTGCACAGCTTTCTGTTTGGATTGAAAGGGACTGATCCGGTTTCGCTGGCGATGGTGATCGCGCTCCTCGGAGTAGTCGGAGCGATTGCAGGATTTATTCCTGCGCGTCGCGCGACGAAAGTGAATCCGGTGGTGGCGTTGAGATACGAGTGATGGGAATCGGGTGATCGGGTGATCGGGTCAAGTGAAAAGCAGAGTCTCAGTTGGAGCCACTCTTTTGCCGTTGCTGCGAATAGCGAAGTTACGCCACTGCAGAGTCAGAAAAATCGTCATGCCTGGAGTCTTACTTCACCCGATCACCCGATCAACCAAGATGCTTGAATTATGGAAACCTTATACCAGGATCTTCGATACGCGCTGCGACTGCTGCTGAAGAGCCCCGCCTTCACTTCCGTAGCCGTACTCACCCTTGCCCTTGGCATCGGAGCCAACACGGCGATCTTCACCGTAGTGAACGCAGTGCTCCTCCGCATGCTGCCGATCAAAGATCCGCAGCAGCTAGTAGTTGTTGGCGATCCGACGCGAGCCAACGGCCGCTCCAACGGAACTCCGCGCACCGACATATTCTCCTATCCGCTCTACAAAGAGCTGCGCGACAGAAATTCTGTGTTCATTGGACTGTGCGCAGCCGCAACTGACCATCGCGTCGAGGTCGCCGGTCAGGGTCCTTCCGATGAACGCGTGATCGGACGCATGGTGAGCGGTAATTATTTTCCGCTGCTGGGACTGGCGCCGGCTGTAGGGCGACTGTTCTCCGATTCTGATGACACCGCAGAGAATGCCAATCCCGTTGTGGTGCTGGGTTATGGATATTGGCAGCGAAAATTCGCGCTTGCTCCTTCCGTTGTGGGGAAAGATATTCGCTTGAACGGGTATCCCTTCACCGTCGTCGGCGTGGCTCCGTCTGGCTTTGATGGTGACGTCGTCGGCGAAGAGATGTCCCTTTATGTTCCTCTCAGCATGCAGCCGGAAATTGTTCGCGGGCGAAACTGGCGCAACAAACCAGGCACATCCTGGCTCTCGCTGATAGGCCGGCTAAAGCCCGGCATGACCGCCGAGAAGGCGGAAGCCGAGATGAACGTAATCCTGCAGCAGTCGGTGCAGGGAGCATACGGAGCAAGGTTGAGCGCCGATGACCTGAAGTTCATGCGCACAGCAAAGATCAAAGTCGCTCCTGGTGGCGGAGGCGTCTCGGAACTTCGCGGCGACTATCGCATTCCGCTCCTGCTCCTCATGGGGATTGTTGGTCTCGTCCTACTGATTGCCTGTGTGAACGTGGCCAACCTGCTGCTGGCGCGAGCCTCGGTCCGCGGCAAAGAGATCGCCGTCCGCCTGGCAATTGGCGCGAGCCGAAGACGCTTATTACAGCAGCTCTTTACAGAAAGCATCCTGCTTGCTTTTGCCGGCGGTGTTGCCGGCTCTCTGCTGGCGATCTGGGGCGTGAGGGTGTTGGTCAGAATCTTCGATTCCAGCGCCGCGCTTCCGCTGGCGCCCGATTGGCGCGTCCTCAGCTTTACCATCGCGATTTGTCTCCTTACTGGAGTTCTCTTTGGCCTGGTTCCGGCGGTGCGCACGTTGAAGGTGCAAGTGACTCCCGCGCTAAAGGAGACGACCGCCGTGCTTGCTGAATCGCGTTCCCGTTTTGGATGGGGTAAGGGGCTAGTCGCAGGACAGGTCGCACTCTCGCTGCTGGTGCTCTTCGCCGCCAGCCTGCTGGTCCGGAGCCTGCAAAAAGTGATGACGCAGGATTTCGGCTATCAGCGCGACCATTTAGTTATTGCTCGCATGGATCCGACTGCCGCAGGCTACAAGAGCGACAAGATGAAGTTATTGGCGCAGCAGCTTGTGACCAGGATCTCCAGCCTTCCGGGAGTGCGGAATGTAACGTATTCCGTAAATGGCTTATTTGCCGGCAGCGAGTCGGGAGACGCGGTCATCGTTCCCGGATTTAAGGCCAACGATGATCGTGATCGCGTCTCGATGGAGGATTATGTTGGTCCCGGCTACTTCGGAGCAGTAGGAATTCCCATTTTGGCGGGGCGTGGCATTGAAGGCCAAGACACGGCGACGTCTATGCGCGTGGCCGTCGTAAATGAAGCAATGGTGAAACACTTCTTCGGTGGTCTGAATCCCTTGGGCCGGCAGTTCACCATTGACGATGCCAATGAATTGGACAAGCCCTTCACCGTGGTGGGAGTCTCAAAAAATGCCAAGGACCACGGCAGCGGTCTGCGTGAAGAAGTAAAGCCGCGCTTCTATCAGGCTTTTCAGCAGACCCAAGATCCGACACAGATTATCCTCGAAGTTCAAGCGAGCGGCGCGCCTTCCGCAGCAATTTCGACGATTCGCGGAGAAATCAAAGCTGTCGATCCTCGCATTCCCATCGGATCCTTGAACACGCTGGATGGACTAGTAAGAGGCAGCGCCGCCGACCAGATTGCACTCGCCAAACTGTCCGCATTCTTTGCTGGCTTAGCTTTGCTGCTCGCTTGTGTCGGACTGTACGGAATCATGTCGTACACAGTGGCAGGACGGACGCGCGAGATCGGACTACGGATGGCGCTCGGAGCGCGGCGCCTCGACGTGCTCCAGCTCATCTTGCGCGAAGGAATGTGGCTCGTTGGATTCGGCCTGGCGATCGGCATTCCGCTGTCGCTGGCGAGCAGTCGTCTGTTGTCGAGCATGTTGTACGGACTGAAGAGTACTGATCCGGTATCGCTGTTCGCAGTGATCGCAATATTGGCAGTCGTAGCGGTGTTTGCTGGATACATTCCGGCTCGCCGCGCGACCAAGGTCGATCCAATGATTGCGTTGAGGTACGAGTAGTCAGAATCGGGTGATCGGGCCATCGGGTGAAGTGAACTTCAGAGTCTCAGTTGGAGTCGCTTTTTTGTCATCGGTGCAGGTCGCGTGAGTACAAGACTTCGAAATCAGAAACATCTTTGGGTTTGGATCCCTACTTCATCCGATCACCCGATTGGCTAAGACATTTAAATTATGGAAACCCTATACCAAGATCTTCGCTACTCACTACGCAATCTTGCCAGGACGCCTGCTTTCACTGCAGTTGCTCTAATCACCCTCGCTCTCGGCATCGGCGCGAACACTGCGATTTTTAGTGTGGTTAACGTAGTCCTGTTGCGAGCGTTGCCGTATGCCGATCCTGATCGGCTCGTTGTTCTTCTTCACAAAGGCCGCAATCCTGCCAGCCACGGCAACTTCATGGACTGGAAACGCGACAACCATGTCTTCGAAAGCATGGCTGCCGCGGAATCATGGACACCAAATCTGACCGGCGTCGACAATCCTCAGGAGCTTCCTGGATTGCGAGTGACCCCGGAGATGTTTCCCACGCTCGGCGTAGCTCCGCTGCTCGGCCGGAACTTCACGGCTGACGAAGCCCACAAAGGGAAAGATCGAGTCGTAGTCCTGAGCTATTCGTTATGGCAGCAGCAGTTTGGCGGGGACAGACATGTCCTCGGCCAGACCATGCAGTTGAATGGCGAGCCTTACACCATTATCGGGATAATGCCGAACGGCTTTCGCTTTGCTCCATTTTGGGCAAACAAAGCTCAGATATGGACTCCGCTGATTATTGAGGAAGGCAATCGCGGTGGCTTCAGCCTGCGAATCTTTGCTCGACTGAAGCCGGGCGTGACGCTGGAGCAGGCTAGAGCGGAGTTGGCGACGATCAGCGCACGGCTTGAGGCTCAATATCCAGGCACGAACAAAGATGTCACTCTCACGCCGCTGAAGGACAAAGTTGTTGGCGATCTTCGCCCTGCTTTGCTCGTACTGCTCGGGGCCGTCGGTTTCGTTCTCCTGATCGCTTGTGCCAACGTTGCGCACATGCTGCTCGCGCGAGCTTCGGCACGTCAGCGTGAGATTGCGGTGCGAACAGCACTTGGTGCAAGCCGAGCACGGCTCCTGCGCCAATTTCTGGTCGAAAGCGGACTGCTGGCGCTGAGCGGCGGAGCACTGGGAGTGCTGCTGGCGATCTGGGGCATGCGCGTTGTGCTCGCGTCCGCTCCGGCCGAGCTTCTGAAATTTGGAGATATTGGACTGGATGGCAATGTGCTGTTGTTTGCGGTCTTGACATCGCTGATCACAGGAATCGCCTTCGGCCTGGCCCCGGCTCTGCAGAGTTCGGCGTTCAATCTTGTCGACGCGCTCAAAGAAGGTGGACGTGCAACCGGCACCGGCCGCCGCAGCAGCCGCACGCGAAGTTTGCTGGTGGCATCTGAATTCGCTCTCGCGTTGGTGCTACTCGCCGGCTCCGGCTTGATGATTCGCACGTTTGCGGCTCTTCAGGCGATTGATCCGGGATTCAATCCTCATCACCTGCTCACGATGGTGGTCTCGACCGCGGGAGCAAAGGAGGCCAGCGTCGCTCGTGCAGCATTCTTTCAATCATCGGTCGAAAAGATCCGTACACTGCCCGGTGTCACATCCGTTAGCGCAATCAATCATCTTCCGCTCGGCGGCGACATCTGGGGATTTACATTTAGAGTTGAAGGCCAGCCCATTCCCAAAAAGGGCGAGGAGCCAGTGGCGGCCTATCGCGTGGTGCTGCCGGGCTACTTCCGAACAATGAATATTCCCATTCAGCGCGGACGGGACTTCACGCCCGCCGACAATCAAAGCGCACCCGGCTTGATCATCGTGAACGAATTTCTCGCTAAGCGCTACTGGCCCGGCGAGGAGGCCGTCGGCAAGAGACTCTCGACCAATGATGGCAAGAGCTGGTTGACCGTAGTGGGAGTCATTCCCAATGTTGTGCGAAGTGAATGGACGGCCGAAGCGGAAGAGGAGTTTTATTTTCCTTATCTTCAAAGCTCGGACTATCTGAACTCGTCGTCGCCACACCAGGCCTACTTAACCTTCGTGATTCGGAGCTCGGGCAATGCCGCACTAGAAAGCGCGGCGATTCAACGCGCAATACATTCCCTCGACCGCAACGTGACCGTCTCGGAAGTCGAGACGATGGATGAAGTCGTGGCTGATGCGAATGCGCAACCCCGCTTTTATGTTTATCTTCTCGCGGCCTTTGCTGGTGTGGCGTTGATATTGGCTGCAGTCGGGATCTATGGCGTGATGAGCCATTCAGTCTCGCGGCGTACGCATGAGATGGCGGTGCGCATGGCGTTGGGAGCGCAGCGATCTGAAGTGATGCGTCTGGTAGTTGGCGAGAGCATGTTGCTTGCGGTCATCGGCGGGTTGGTTGGGCTCATCGGGGCGCTCGCTCTCACTCCATTAATGAAAACACTGCTTTATGGAGTGCGGACCAGCGATCCTGCGACATTCGCCGTTGTCGCTTCAGTTTTGGGAATCGTGGCAGCGCTGGCGAGCTACATTCCAGCGCGGCGGGCAACCAAGGTAGATCCAATTGTAGCGTTGAGATACGAGTGATTTTCTTTATCGTCATTCGGACCGAAGTGAGAAATCTGCACCGGCGTGAAGATGTGGCGATGGCCCCCAGGTTTGCTGGTGGTTGCGATAAATCTGCACAGTCATACTGAGTCGTAAAGCTTATGGCTCTCGATAGGGATTCCTCATTTGGTTCGGAATGACAATCGTGGAGAGGTGACAGATGGATACTCTTCTGCAAGACCTCCGGTATGCGCTGCGAATCCTCCTCAAGAATCCAGCATTCACGCTAATTGCTGTGATCACGCTCGCGCTCGGAATCGGAGCGAACACGGCCTTGTTCAGCGTAGTGAATGCCGTGCTCTTGCGGCCAATGCCGTATTCGCACCCCGAGCAGCTCTACGCGCTGAAGGGCGGACAATCATGGCCCGATCTGTACGACATACAACAACAGGCGCATTCGCTGTACAAAATCGGCGCCTATGCTCCCTGGCAATTCGATCTGGTTGGCAGCGGGGAACCGAAGCTCGTCGATGCCGCACTGGTGTCGCTCGATCTGTTTCCCGTTCTGGGCGTGAGTGCTCAGAACGGCCGAACATTCGGCAGCGCTGACGATTTGATCGGCGGGGCGCGCGTGGCAGTGCTGAGCGACCGCTTTTGGAACGAGAATTTTGGAGGCCGTGCTGACGCTGTAGGGAGCGCCTTCACGCTTGGGGACAACGGCTACACCGTAATCGGCGTAATGCCACCTGAGTTCCGGCTACCTAGCGGTACCGCCGAAGTCTATGTCCCATTTCGGGTCGGCTATCCCGAGGCTGCGCCATATCGCGGTGTTCACATGCAGTCCGCTATCGTAAGGCTTCGTTCGGGAGCCACACCGGGCCAAGCGCAAGCTGAGCTGGACATTATTGCGAAGGTCCTGGCGCAAGCCCATCCCGACGAGAACCGTGATCGCAAGTTCATTGCAATCTCCTTGCAAGACCGAATCACCGGCAATATTCGCCCAGCGCTACTCATGCTCTTTGCGGCGACTGTGGTCGTGCTCCTGATAGCCAGCGCTAATTTTGCCAATCTTCTGCTTTCGAAGACGGCAAGGCGACGGCAGGAGATCGCCATCCGCATGGCTTTGGGAGCAGCGCGCACTCGTCTCGTCCGTCAGCTTATTACCGAGAGCACATTGCTCGCTCTCGTCGGTGGACTTGCCGGCCTTGTGCTTGCTTATTGGGGACAACATGCGCTCGTCATGCTGAAACCGAAGAATCTCGGCAATATCCCACCTTTTGCGATTGACGGTTGGGTGCTTGCATTCGCCCTTGGAGTCTCGCTCTTGACTGGATGCCTCTTCGGCTTGCTGCCCACAATCGAGCTGAATGCCGCCGGCAAGGGAAGCTCGATACGCGAGAGCATCACGGTAGCGCAGTCCAGATTTGCGAATCGTCTCCGCCAAGCTCTCATCGTAGGAGAACTTGCGCTCTCGCTGGTTCTCCTATGTGGCGCCGGCCTGCTGCTTCGCAGCCTGTGGCGTGTGCAGGGCGTCAATCCTGGGTTCAATCCCGATAGCGCGGTGGTTTCCCACATCTGGCTGCAGCAGAAGCAGTACGACTCCTCCGACGTGCAGAATCGATTCTTCACGCAACTTCTCGATAATTTGCGGGGGATCCATGGAGCAAAGTCAGTCAGCCTCGTTACCGAGCTGCCATTGAGCGGTAACTTCATTACACACAACTTCCTCATTAACGGAAGACCCCGTCCTCCGGAGGGAAGCGAGCCTGAAGCGGCAACGAATCTCATCACTTCTGACTATTTCAAGACGATGCAGATTCCCGTTTTGGCAGGGCGCATTTTCACCGACGCCGATCGTGAGGGCGCTCCTCCCGTTGCGATCATCAACGACAGTATGGCGCGCCAATTCTTTGCGGGTGAAAATCCCATCGGACAGCAGGTGCGCTACGCGCGTCAGAAGACTCCATATTGGATGACCATTGTCGGAGTGGTTGGCGATACGAAGGATCTTGGTCTTGATGAAGCCAAAGGGGGCGATCCACTCGCGCTTGTTCCCGAGATGAAACAGGCGGTTTGGCATCTGAACAGCCAGATTCCCGTAACTTCGGTGTTCCTCGAATCATACTTACTTGAACAATCGATCGGGCCGCGCCGAATTAATACGCTGTTGCTGATCACGTTTGCCGCAACGGCACTGCTGCTGGCAGTGATCGGGTTGTACGGCGTGATCTCGTACGCGATGGCTCAGCGCACTCGCGAAATAGGTATTCGCATGGCGTTAGGAGCACGACGAGCGGACGTCCTGTCCATGGTCTTCGGAGAAGGTCTGCGACTGGCACTGATCGGCGTTGCTCTTGGATGTGTCGGTGCGCTAGCCAGTGCGAGGTTCATCTCTTCGCTGCTGTTCAACGTGAAGCCCCTTGATGCCGCCAGCTTCATTGGCGGTTCGATACTCCTTGTCTTAACTGCGCTGCTGGCTACCGTGATTCCAGCAAGACGAGCTGCGAGCGTCGATCCGGTAGTGGCTTTGCGATATGAGTGAACATAATCGCGTGATCGGTCCATCAGGTGCTTGGATGAAGCAACTTACGGAATCAACTACGTGCGTGAAGCTCGCGTGACGTCGTTTGCATGAGGTTGAAAGCCGAAGATTTGGTGCCGGTGCTCGCGCAGGAACCACAGGCAGCAGGAACTCACGAACCAAAGCATGGCTGCGCTTGCGAGTATCAGCCAAGATGAGTGCCGCGGCAGCAGCAGCCAAACGAACAACGCAAACAAGACGAGTCCAACGCTTCCCATGACTGCACCCGCGGCATCCAGAGCCGCGGCATCGCGTCCGCGCTCCTGGCCGTTTAATGCCTTCTGCGCCTTCTTTTCAATCTCGTGCTTCTCTACCAGCGTGGCGCTTGCCGGGAAGATTGCCGGGAATGCGAGGAAGAGTCCGCCTATGGCCGGACCGAACTTTCTGGCGAGCAATGCAGCAATCACACTGATCGCTCCGCCGAGAGCGAAACGAATGGCGCATTCGTACCATTTCGTCTGCCGCAGCGATTTGGGATCGAGCTTAATGCGCATATTCGTCTATCTCAACCAGAGATACCAGGCTCCAAAAGCAACAACAAACCAAGCCACTATCGCCGAACTGGTGGCTGGAAGCGCGCGCAGGTGCTTTCTCTTGAGAAGCCAAGTTACGATTACGCAGTAAACGAGCAAAGCGCCGGCGCCGGCGATCATGGAATGGGCCTCGAGCGCAGCGTAATCACTTCCGTTCTTTGCGATGGTTAAGCCCAAGGTCGCCAAAGCCACGGAAGGAGCAGCTCCGAAAATTCCAGCAAAACTTTTAGGTTTGAAAACGTCGCCGATCACGGCGAAGGCGGTAACAAATAAACCGCCGATGATGAAACGAATGGCAATGTCGCCCAAGAGCTCTCCTTACAATTTCCGTTACAGGGGTTAAAAGTGAGATGCAGTCGTGAGTAGGCGTGCCGCCGTCGAAAGCCGTTCCGCTATAAGCGGAGCTGCACGACGGCAATGACCACGGCGCGAGCGCTCGCTGCATCTCACTGAACGAGGAGAACTTTCATGGCAAAGACTGCAGCACAGATCCTCGTGGATCGGCTAATCGAGTGGGGTGTGGACACGATTTTTGGACTGCCTGGCGACGGCATTAACGGAATCATGGAAGCGTTACGGCAGCGGCAGGAGCGCATCCGCTTTATTCAGGTTCGGCATGAGGAATCTGCTGCGTTTATGGCGTGCGGCTATGCGAAGTTCACTGGCAGGTTGGGAGTGTGTCTAGCGACGTCAGGTCCAGGCGGCATTCATCTGCTGAACGGTTTGTACGACGCTAAGCTGGATGGGCAGCCGGTGCTCGCGATCACCGGCATGGCCTATCACGATCTGATCAACACACATACACAGCAGGACGTGGAGCTCGATAAACTCTTCATCGATGCGTGTGTCTACAACAATCGCATCATGGGACCGGCGCATGTGGAGAACACAGTCGATATTGCTTGCCGCACCGCGCTTGCCTATCGCGGAGTCTCACACATCACGATTCCCGCAGATATCCAAGACATAAAACATGACGAACGCTCGAAACGAAACGTGCCGCAACATTCCGCTGACATTTTTGCGCGTAGCGCACGTCTTCCCAGCGAAGCCGATCTGCGCCGGGCGGCTGACATTCTGAATAAAGGCAAGAAGGTCGTGATCCTTGCAGGCCAAGGCGCACTTCAGGCCACAGATGAACTCGAGGAAGCCGCGGAGCTGCTGGGTGCGCCGATCGTGAAGGCATTGTTAGGAAAAGCCTGCGTTCCCGACGATAGTCCTTACACAACCGGCGGTATCGGGCTTCTGGGTACACGCCCCTCGCAAGAGGCGATGGAGAGCTGCGAGACGCTGCTAATCGTCGGCACATCTTTCCCCTACATCGAGTTTTATCCCAAACCGGGAGAGGCGAAAGCCATCCAGATCGATTTGGATCCGAAGCGGATCGGCTTGCGGTATCCAATCGATGTCGGACTCATCGGAGACAGCTCACGTTGCTTGGCCGAGCTGAACAAGCTGCTCAAACGCAAGTCGGATCGCAGTTTCCTGCAGAAGGCGCAGAAGGGAATGCGGGAGTGGAATAAGCGGATGCAGGAGCAGGCGACGACTAGCGATAAACCAATGCGTCCGCAGGTGATTGCCTATGAATTAGGGAAGCGACTGCCTTCCAATGCCATCGTCACCAGCGACAGCGGCACAATTACTACCTGGTGGGCTCGGCATATTCCAGCGAAGCGAGGTCAGATGCATTCCTGTTCCGGGAATCTGGCGACCATGGCCTGTGGCTTGCCCTATGCAATTGCAGCGGCTGCTGCACATCCCGATCGCCCAGTATTTGCATTCGTCGGAGATGGTGGGTTTTCGATGCTAATGGCCGATTTGGTGACTGCAGTGAAGTACCAGCTTCCTATCCGGGTGGTGGTGATTAAGAACAATGTGCTCGGGCAGATTAAGTGGGAGCAAATGGTGTTCCTGGGCAATCCCGAATACGGAGTCGAGCTGCATCCGATTGACTTTGCTGCATTCGCGCGCGCGTGCGGCGCCGATGGGTTCACCATCGAGGACCCAAAACAGTGCGGGTCAATCCTGAACGAAGCCCTCAAAGTCGATGGACCCGTCCTGATTGAAGCAGTCGTGGATCCACTGACGGCGCCGATGCCAGGCAAAGTCAAAGCGGAGCAGGCTACGAAATTTGCGCAGTCGCTCCTGCGAGGTGAACCCAACCGAGGCAAGATCGCATGGGAGAACATCGTGGAGGACCGAGTCAGAGAGCTGGTTTGAAACCGGTTAGCCACGGAGATACAGAGAGACGGAGCAGGAAAAAAGCGGCAATCTCATTTACTGAAGTGTAGTGCGAGAAGCCTCAAAAATGCGTCTCTGTGGTGAAATGCCCTTTCTCCTGGAATTAGAATCGACGAAACGTGCTCGTCTCCGACTTCGATTTTCATCTTCCTGAAGAACTCATCGCACAGGAGCCGCTCGCGGATCGGGCGGCTTCGCGAATGCTCATGCTGAACAGGTGCACCGGGGCATTTAGAGATGATCAATTCCGGAATTTCCCCGAGCATCTGCACGCCGGCGATGTCCTGGTACTCAACAACAGCCGAGTTTTTCCCGCCCGGCTTTTCGGACATCGCTCCGGTGAACGTGCGCAGCCGCTCAGCCCACGGAACCCAGCTTCTCGCGAATTCCTGAAAGGACGCGTGGAAGTTCTTTTGACGCGGCAGCTCGGCAATAGCGAGTGGGAGGGGCTGGTTCGCCCGGGGCGAAAGCTCGGAGTCGGGGAGAAACTGCATTTCGGGGAAGATGAAGCGGGAGCTCCTCTGCTTGAAGCTGAGATTGTTGGCCGAGGAGATTATGGTGAGCGTCGACTGCGCTTCCATTCGCAACCGGCATTCTTCGAGAAACTTGAACGCCTCGGTCACATACCTCTGCCACCATACATCAACCGCGAAGATGAATCGTCCGATCGCGAGCGCTACCAGACCGTCTTCGCCCGCGATCGAGGATCGGCGGCTGCTCCTACTGCCGGGCTGCATTTCACGCCGCAGATTCTTGACGAGATCAGAGCCAAACAGGTTGAAATCGTCGAGCTCACCCTGCATGTCGGCCTCGGCACTTTTCAGCCGCTGCGCGAAGAAGTTGTAGAGAAGAACACTCTACACTTTGAGAACTACGAGATTAGCGCCGCCACTGCCAACATCCTCAATCAGGCGATCTCTGATCATCGCCGGATCGTTGCTGTGGGTACGACCGTCGTCCGCGCTCTGGAACATTCCGCGCAGCAGGGCAGCGGAAGGATCGTGTCCGGCAAGACTGAAACCAACATCTTTCTTTACGCTGGATTTGAGTTTCGCGTAGTCGGCGCACTGCTTACTAATTACCATCTGCCAAGATCCTCGCTGCTGATGCTGGTTTCAGCGTTTGCCGGACGAGATCATGTGCTGAAGGCGTATGCGCATGCGATCGACACGCGCTACCGATTTTTTTCTTACGGTGATTGCATGCTGATCGAATGAAAGCGACGATCCTGAAGCCGACCGCCGAACCCCGACTTCGTGTTGTAATCTGGTTCGCTATGAAAGAACAGGTAAGAACGCAGGGCGCTCCGCAGGCCATTGGTCCCTACTCACAAGCTGTCAAGAGCGGCGGGTTACTGTTTGCTTCAGGGCAAGTTGCGCTCGACCCGGCTACTGGCGGCATCGTCGCGGGCGGCATCGTCGAACAGACCGAACGCGTGATGAAGAACATTGCGGCGGTGCTCGAGGCATCGGGCACGAGTTTCGACAAGATAATCAAGTCCACAGTTTTCCTCAAAGACATGGGTGATTTCGCGAAGATGAATGAGATTTACGGCCGTTATGTTTCCGGAGACGGCAAAGTCGCTCCTGCGCGGTCGACCGTGGAAGTGTCGCGTCTGCCCAAGGACGCGCTTGTCGAGATCGAAATAATTGCCTTTCTCTGATCATGTCCAATTTCCAAAATGGAGTACAGCTTTCAGTCGCTGGTAAGGTCGCGCTGATTACTGGCGGCTCGCGAGGCATCGGCGCGGCTACGGTGAAGATGTTCTGCGCCGCGGGCGCAAAAGTTGCCTTCAATTACAAGAAGGCAAAAGATGCGGCTGATCGAGTGATTGCCGAGTGCGGAACGAATGTCTGCGCGATTCAGTCGGACCTATCATCGCCAGGCGATGCTGAACAACTTATCAAAGTGGTCGTTGGAAATCTTGGACGCTTGGATTGCCTGGTCGCAAACCACGGCATCTGGCCTCCTGACGACGCGCCTGTTGATGAGATGCCTGATGATCAATGGCGGCGGACAATTGCCGTGAACCTGGACAGCGTTTTTGGTCTGATCAAGCATGGCGTGGCACAGATGAAAAGCCAGCGGCGAGGGCCAGGGCAGGCAGCAGGCCGCATCGTGATCATCAGTTCCACTGCGGGACAACGTGGCGAAGCCTTTCACTGCGATTACGCCGCCAGCAAAGGCGCAGTCATTAGCATGGTCAAAGGGCTCAGTACGGAGCTTGCTCGCGATGAAATCTATGTGAACTGCGTCGCTCCCGGGTGGGTAGCAACGGACATGGCAGCCCCGGCGCTGGAAAATCCTAAGACGCGAGACAGAGTATTCGCGACGATTCCCCTCGGCAGGGTCGGTAAGCCGGAGGAGATCGCTGCTCCAATCCTTTTCCTATGCACTGACCACGCAGGCTTTATTACGGGGGAGATCCTGAATGTCAACGGTGGGGCTGTTCTCGTGGGATGAGGCCTATTTTTCGTGGCTTGGTAACATAATTCCGTGGTTATGAGATTTCTTCTACTCTGTCTTTGCCTCGCCAGCCTGGCGAGCTCAGCGCAAACCTCTGGCTGCCGGTCGACTCCGGCTCCTGATACCGCTTCTCAAACTGCAACAAAAGCCGCCTCTGCCGACTCCGGCGAGATTAAGGCCAAAGAGCTTGTTTCCAAAATGGTTCAGGCTCTGGGCGGAGATGCCTATCTCCACTACACCGACGTCGAGCAGGACGGCCGCACGAACAGCTTCTACCACGGCCAGCCCACCGGTGGAACGGCGCCGTTCTGGCGATTCTACAAGTTTCCCGATAAGGAACGGATCGAGCTCACCAAGCAGCGCGACTGGATCGTCATTCACAACGGGGATCGTGGCACGGAGACAACGTTTCACGGCACCAAGCCCGAGGACGACGATATCCATCGCGACTTCCAGCTTCGCGATCAGTACTCAATGGAAAAAGTGCTGCGCACTTGGCTGGATGCGCCAGGCACGACCTTCTTCTACGGCGGAGCCGGCTTCACCGACAATCATCAAGTCGAGACCGTGACCATTGCGAACGCGAAGAACCAGCAGGCGACATTCAGCATCGACTCCTTCAAATACCTGCCAATTCGCAAGAGCTTCACCGTGCGGGATCCAACGTATAAAGAGAAGGATACTTACTCCGATATTTATTCCGAATATCGGCTGGTGCAGGGAATCCAGACTCCCTTCGTGATTACGCGCATGAAGAATGACGAAATGGTGTCGCAGCGTTTTCTGACGAAAGTCGTGTATAACCAGGGACTTTCCGACAACCTCTTTGTTCCCCCGACTGCCTTCGAGGCCAAAAAGAAATAGTCCCGAAGGTACATGGCTGCGTCAAAACGGCCAGCCACTGTCTCCTATTTGCCACAGTCTGTCTTGAAGGATGCGAGTTATGCTTTTAGTTACCAGCATCTTACGGACTGCAGTTGGTTCAAGAGCAAACAATCCGAGAGCCGATCAGCTTTAGTGGCGTCGGCCTGCACAGCGGCGCGGCAGTGAAGATGCGCGTCCTGCCCGCACCCGTGGGCACCGGCATTTGTTTCCGCCGCGTGGACCTTGAGGGCTTTTCCATCGAAGCCGTTGGCCGTAATGTAGCCAAAGTGAGTTACGCCACCAGCTTGATGAAGCGCGGCGTACTCATTTCAACCACGGAGCACGCGTTGTCGGCGCTAATGGGCACCGGCATCGACAACGCAATCATTGAGCTGGATCAACTCGAACTGCCGATCCTCGACGGCAGCGCCAAGCCATTTCTTGATGCCATTCACCGCGTGGGCATCAAGCGCCAGCGAAGACAGCGGGTTTACTGGCGTATCACAAGGCCCGTCGAGATCGTCGAAGGCGATAAGTTTCTCGCGGTCTATCCTGCGGACCACTACTCGATTTCCTACACCATCGATTTTCCTCGACCCATCGGGCTGCAGACGTTCGATCTCGATCTCACGGGAGACGCCTACGAATCGCAAATCGCTCCTGCGCGCACATTTGGATTTCTTCGCGATGAGGGCGCATTGCGCAATATGGGCCTGATTCGTGGAGCATCAGAAGCAAACGCGATTGTTCTAACCGACGCCGGAGTGAAAAACGGTCCACTGCGCTTTCCGGATGAGTTTGTTCGCCACAAAATCCTCGACCTGATCGGAGACCTGGCTCTCCTCGGTCATCGCATCCTCGGTAAGGTTGTGGCCAACCGCGCCGGACACGCAATGCACACTGCACTTGTATCGCGCCTGCTGCGAGATCATTCTTTGTGGGATGAGGCGCACGTTTCTTATGAAGAGACGAGCAGAAGTTTGAAGGAAGCAGAAGAGGCTGCTCCCGCTTTTGCACGAAGCTAGTCGCGCTGAGCAGTAAATCGTAATAGAATTCTCTGAACTCTTCAGCCCGGTTTCATTCAAATGACTATCGAAGTTCGTCGTCCGCGTCTGCCGGCGCTTACTTCTTTGCGCTTTTTCGCTGCTCTTCACGTCTACATGTTCCACGTGCAGGCGATCGCGGCAGTCTTTGGACCGATTTGGTATCAGCGGCTTGCGTCGATTGGCTATGTCGGTGTGAGCTTTTTCTTTGTCCTCTCCGGGTTCATCCTGGTCTACACCTATGCCGGAAAGCCGATCAGCGCGCGTGATTTTTGGCGCGCTCGGTTTGCGCGGGTATATCCGGCATACGCCGTTGCACTTCTCTTAACGACTCCTTTCTTCATCTTCGCGGTTCAGCACTACAACCTGATTCAGCTACCGTTCATGGCATTTCAGGCGGCACACACCAAAGTGGCAGCTGCGCTTGAGATTCTGCTGCTGCAGTCCTGGGTACCTCCGGCGGCGCTGTCGTGGAATGCGGTGGGCTGGAGTCTTTCCGTGGAGGCGTTTTTCTATCTGGTATTCCCGTTTCTGCTTCTTCGCTACAGCCGTCTGTCGGTCAAACAACTGTTCGGGATTATGGTTGCCTGTTGGGTTGCAAGCAATCTGATCTCGACCAGCTACGCCGTACTCCGGCCGGACGGGATTGTGAATCCCGATTCGCAGGTCTACACGTCATGGATGAATGCCGTGAAGTTCTTCCCCGTCGCGCGCCTGCCTGAATTTCTTATGGGCATGGCTGCCGGGTTTGTTTTTCTTCGGACAGAACGCAATAAAGGGGTGGTTGCACTGCCATTGATCGCGATCGGCGCGATTGCAATGGTTGTTGTCGCGGTTTTTTCGACCAAGATTCCATACGCAATCATTCATACCGCGCTGCTCTCGCCGGCCTTTGCAGCCATCATCTATGGCGTAGCCCTGGGCTCGCGCTGGAGCTCTATTCTCGAGAATCGACTCCTCATTCTCTTCGGGGACGCCAGTTACAGCATGTACCTGATTCACGTTACTGTCCTTTTCAGTTTCTTCCGCACTCAAAAAGGAGAGGTCCGCAACGCCAATTTTCTAGGTCTGGCAGAGTGCCTCGCGATCGTGCTCGCGATCTCGATACTCATTTACCGATTCATCGAAGAACCAGCGCGAAGCAAGCTGCGACCAAAGCCAAAAGCCAAGCCGGCAGTCGCGGCAGCCGCCGCAGGAAGAATGTAGCTACTCCGAGCCGGAGAGCGACTTGAACGTGCGTCCCGCTTTGTTCTGGAAACGTTCTTGGAGAGAAGGGATCTCGCCATTGCGGTCATCGCTTTCGATGCGCTCGATACGGTGCATCGGGAAGAACACGATATTCGCGTCTACCTGATCGCCGTCCCGGACTTGTCGGGCAAAGTCGTCAAGGGAATTCAGATCAATTCCACGCAGGCTGGCGCCGGCAGGAGTAAGCGCAAGCAACGTGCCCCAAAACTTCTCGCGTGGCATGTTCAACGTGACGACGACCACGTTGCCTGGGGCGAAAGGATTAATCACAGCTCAAGCTCTCCTGCAGCTTGCCAACAGGTTACAGCATTCGATCAACCCAGAACTCTATGCAAGCTGCTTTGAGAGGGCATGGAATTGTTAGCTGTGCCGGCACAAGCCAGGCACACTTCTGGCTTTAGCCACTGGGCTTCCCCGCCATAAAGGGTCCCTTGTTTCAATTCAGCGTGGTTGGACACACGCTGGAGCATCCTGTACCTTGAGCATTCTCATTGGAGTGAAGCCCGATGCTCAGCACCTACAGAGAAATTGTGTATGGCGCAGTTTTCGGTTTGATAGCGCTCCTGCTGGACACCGTGATGGACGCTAAGTCCGAAGGCCAGGGATTTCTGGCCGAAGTGGCGCTCCATCCTGGCATGATGCTGTACCGCTTCCTGTTTATCTTCTTCGGACTCTTTATTGGATGGCTTCTATGGCGAAACAATGATCGCGAGCGCAACGTGCGCAAGCTGATGGAAGTTCTCAGACACTTTCATCAGGAGTACGAGGCGAGGGCGGTTGTACTCCACACCAGCCTTCAGGTTCTGGTGACAAAGAACCTCAATCTGCCAGCCGACGCGGAGAGCTTAATCCGCACTGCGTATGAAAAATCTCGGGATCTTCAATCGCTGGTGAAGGATCGTCCGGCGGTGTAGGACTTCGGAAGCTAACAGAGACGCAGCATTCTCAGTCTCGGCCGCTCCCGCCGGGCGATAATGACAGCATGAAAACGATCCAGATTGAGCCGATCGGCAATGTAATTTCTGAAATCCGGAATCAACGTGACGAGCGCTGGGGCGAGATCGTTGCCGAAATTCGTCTCGATGAGACCCGCTTTGAACCTGTGGCTCTGAATGGATTGCATGAGTTCTCACACGTGGAAATCTTGTTTCAATTCGATCAGCTTCCCGAATCGGAGGAAGAAACCAAGGCCAGACATCCGCGAGAAAATCCAAGTTGGCCCAAAGTGGGCATCTTCGCTCAACGCGGCCGTAAGCGTCCCAACCGTATCGGCGCCACGATCTGCGAGATCGTATCTGTCGAAGGACTCTCCCTTCACGTGCATGGTCTGGATGCCTTCAACGGCTCGCCGGTGCTCGACATCAAGCCAGTGATGGCGGAATTTCTTCCAGAGAGCAAGAATGTTCGCCAGCCGCGATGGGCGAAGGAATTGATGAGCACCTATTTTTGAATTTTATTGCGCCGCACTCGCTGTAGCCTGAGATCTCGATTGCGCGTTGATATCATTGATCTCGTTCGCGGCGCGGCCGACGCGCTCGTTATATTCGCCCATCTTTTTCTTCACCACGTCTGATCTCCAGTCCTGTCCTACGCGTGCCGCGACCTTTTCCATCTGCTCCTGCGTAAGGCCTTTGGTCATGGCCTGTACTTGATTCTGTGCCTGGGGAAGAACGTCGTGATAATGCGAGAGTTCCCTGGCCGCAGTCTCGGGATGGTAGGTGAGACGGTCGCCACTCTGCATGCCATCGATCAACTCGTCAGGAGACCAGCCCAGCGGCCAGTTTTCATTCAGGGAATCGTAAGTCTCGCGCAAACGAGTCATGGCTCCGGCGAAGCCGTCCAGCTCTCCTCGTCGTGCCATCAACTCAGTGTTTCTACTCACGCGAATAGTCACAACATCGGAGACCGCCAGCTGAGGAGTGCGCAGAATCGTGGTGAGCGTGTTGCCGTCGTAGCGCCAACCTGCTTTGTTCTCTTCTGCAATCAGAGCAAGAGGCCGGCCATTTACGGTTACCGTTTGCGGCGGCCAATCGCCCGGCAGGCGCAGCTCGTACGCTCTTCGCGCCGGCATTCCAGCAAAGCTCTTTCTCGGAGGCGCGATGGCGATGGTCAGCTGCCCGTTCGATTCTGTGGCTCGAATGTCCGTCCATGCCGCTTTCCCAGTCTGGTACTCACGACCTTTGCCAGAGTCCTCATAAAGCGTGTAGAAGGACTTCTGTCCCGATGAGAGAGGAAATACCGTCAGAATGAGTGGATCCACCGGCTTCTCGTTCGTATAGCGCATCTTTGGAGCCATGGGCACAATGGCTCCGGCGCGTACATACACGGGAGTCTCGCGAATGGAGAACCTGCGCGTGAGTTGGGCGGGGCCGCTAAAATGCCGGCCCGTATCCCATTCGATCCACTCTCCCGACGGAAGCCAGATCTGTTCGGTCGCCAAACCGCTTGCCTTCTCGATGGGAGAGGTTACGGGCGCCACGATCATGTTATCGCCAAACACGTATTCGTTCTTCGCCGTATAGGCCTGCTCGGCTTCCGGCCAGTCGTAATAAAGAGGACGCAGGAAAGCGATGCCGGTGTCGTAGGTGCGACGGGCTTCGGTGTAGATGTAGGGAACAAGCGCGTAACGAAAGTGAAACTGATCACGCATGATGTCCGCGTAAGGTTCGGGATAAGCCCAGATACGTCGTTCCGAATCGGGATTCTTGGTTGTGTGCGTGCGCAGGATAGGACTGAAGGTGCCGAATTGGATCCAGCGTGTGTACAGCTCCGGATCGACCGCGCCCGGCATATGGCCGCCAATGTCGTGACTCCAGTACGCATAGCCGACGTTCGCTGCCGTGGCGGTGAACCACGGCTGAAAGGCGAGAGAGTCCCAAACTGAGATCGTGTCGCCCGAGAATCCAATCTGATAGCGGTGATTGCCAAGCCCGCCCCAGCGGTGGAATAGCAGTGGACGCTTGCCCTCGCGCGCCTGATCGCTGAAGTGAACGTAGTTCAGCCACCACGTCGGATTCACGCCCGCCGTTTTCGTGTTCGCCTCCTGCTGCCAATCGAGCCACCAGAAATCGATGCCGCGCTTTTCCAGTGGATGGTGCAGGAGGTCCATGTAATTGGCCGCAAATTTTTTGTTGGTGATGTCGAAGGGCACGTACTTCTTCGTCGCCGGATCAATGCCCATCCGCCTCGCCATCTCTGCGTAAGCATCTTCCCACGGCTGTACGCCGGAGGCCGGATGCAGATTCAGAGTGGTCTTCAGTCCTTCGGATCGAATCTTCCTCAGGAAAGCGTCAGGATCGGGGAAGAGAAGCTTGTTCCAGCTATATCCTGACCAGCCGAGCCGATGCCCGGATTGATCGTTCTCAGAACTGAACCAATTCTGATGAAAGGTTAGGTGCCAGTCCATGTCGATGACCAGCACGTCGAGTGGAACATCGTTGTCGTGGAATCCGCGAACCAGGTCTTCGAACTCCTGATCGCTGTACGCCCAGTAACGCGACCACCATGTGCCGAATGCGAATCGCGGAGGCAAGGGAATCTGTCCCGCAACCTTCGTGAAGTCGCTGAGCGCCTGCTTGTAGTCGTGCCCGTATCCGAAAAAGTACCAGTCTTGGCGATCGCCCGCCGGCCGCTGCATCACCCACGGCCAGGGACTGTGTTCGCCTTGCGTGAAGCTGAAGTCGGCGGAATCGAAGAGAGGGCGTGAAGAATCATCCACGAGAACCCAGCCATCGCGCGAGATCAATCCCGGATCGATGGGTTCGCGTGTCTTCCCACCAAGCGCGCCATCGAGCGTGCGCGTCGTTCCCATCAGATTACCCTTATCCTCCATGCCGGGACGCCAGCTCATCTGTTTGCCGTTCAGCATGAAGTCGACGCGAAGATTGTCAGCGCTGAACTTGCCGCTGCTGTCCTGAGCGACGGTGTAGGAGAGCGACAGTGCGTCAGTCTTGATGATGTGCCGGTTCCCGCCATCTGCACTGGAGACTGTGAACTTCGGCGCCGGTAAGTGCCGATTCAGGAATACAAAAGACGCATGATCCTCGAACTTGCCGTCAGCCGTCCACTCCATGCGAATTAACTGCGGTGTTAGGACAGTGAACCGCACACTTCCAATGCGAACGACAGCTTTCGGATCAGCAACCGGATCATAACGGCCAGGATTCGCGGAGCGTGCAGCAATGCTGCGCGGTAGAGACGCAGCATGTTGCTTCCCTGCTGCGGACGGCGCAGCTGTTTGCGCAGGCGCGATAACAAAAGAGCCGAAGATAAGACAGGCGACTGCGCATGCCTTGAAAGTAAGTCGAAGGCTGAGAGCGGGGAAAAACGAAAATTGAGTCATGACTCTTGTAAAGAGCGAATTCTAACCTATCGCGCGAGTGATTTCGCCTGTTCGCTTTGGGCAGAGCCACAGGCTAGGGCAACTGTGCCACAAGTAGGTGGTAGGTTCGACTCACCGGCCTGCTCACGCCACATAGAATGCTTACGTCCAACTGGTGCATGGAAACTCTTTGGCAAGATATTCGCTTCGGAATTCGCGTTCTGCGAAAGAATGCAGGATTCACCGTCGTTGCGGTCCTGACCCTCGCCCTCGGAATCGGCGCTAACACTGCGTTGTTCTCAGTAATCGACGCTGTACTTCTGCGCCCGCTCCCCTATCCGGATTCCGACCGGCTTGTCGCCATCGCATTGCAGGATGTATCCACGAAATCCCGCAACTTCGTCATCTCCTACACCAAGCTGCAAAGAATCCAGTCCCAGTCGCAGCTGCTCGAAGGCACCGCCGGATACTATCCACTGCCTCTCAGCCTCGCGATGCATGGCACGCCGGAGCAGGTTAACGCCGCACACACCACGCGCAATCTCTTCGAAGTGCTAGGAGTTGAACCTGCGATCGGCCGCGGGTTTCTGCCGCAGGAGGACGAAGAAGGCGGAGGCGATGTGGCCGTCGTGACCGACGCCTTCTGGCACCGGCACCTCGGCGCGAGTCGCGATGCTATCGGGCAGCCGATTCCTCTCGATGGACGCAATGTGATCGTGGTCGGAGTCCTCCCGCCAAATTTCCGTTTTCCTTTTTTGCAAACTGAGGAGCCCGGCGTGTGGCTTCCGCGTGTCTTCAAGCATTCTCTGATGGGTCCGGTACGCGTGCGAACCGGAGCCTCATTCGTCTCCACGGTTGCGCGGATGAAGCGTGGTGTTTCGATCAATCAGGTAGAGTCTGAGTTAGCCTCGATTAATGCAGCATATAAACGCGATTTTCCTGGCTTTGCCGACGCTCTGAAATTCGAGCTTGCGGTTGAATCCGCCAAGGAAGCGATCGTTGGAGACGTGCGGAAACCTTTGCTTGTTCTGCTTGCGGCAGTCGGAGTCGTGCTGCTCATCGGCTGCGCAAATGTTGCCAGTCTGCTTCTCGCCCGCGCCACCGCACGCCGGCGAGAAGTTGCGATTCGCACCGCGATCGGAGCTTCCCGCATTCGGCTGATCCGGCAGCTCCTTACTGAAAGTGTCGTGCTCTCGCTGATGGGTGGCGCGCTTGGCATTTTGCTGGCATACGTCGGAGTGCGCTTACTCGATGTACTCCCCGACTCAGTGTTGCCTCACACAAACGCTATCGGCCTGAACCTTCCGGTGCTCGCGTTCACAGCCGTTCTTTGCCTCGTCACCGGCATTGGATTTGGGCTGTTACCGTCGGTCACGAGCTCACGGCAGAACGTGAATGAAACGCTCAATGAAGCACGAGGCAGTTCAACGCAAAGTCGACGCGGTGGTCGTTCGCAGGCGCTGCTCGTGATGGCGGAGGTTGCGGTTGCAGCATTGCTCGTAATCGGCGCCGGAGTGCTGATCAAGAGTTTCGCGAAGTTAACCGGCGTGAATCCCGGCTTCGATGCGGACAACATCACTACGTTCTCTCTGAAGCTTTCTGAGACGCGCTATCCGCAACCGGCGCAGAGGTCGGAATTCTTTCGACGCCTGATCGAAGAAATGAAGACGATTCCCGGCGTTCAGTCGATCGCTGCGGTGCAACATCTTCCGGTCTCGCCCGGCGGACTCTTCATCTACTTCTGTCCAGAAGGCGCCGTATGCCAGGGACTTGGCAAAGATCCATTTATCTCGACGCAAATCATCACTCCCGACTATTTCAAGACCATGCACATTCCGCTGCTTCGCGGCCGCTTCTTCGATGACCATGATGTCGCCGGCAGCAATCCAGTAGTGATCATCAACGAAACCACAGCAAGTCGTCACTTCTCCGGACGCGACCCAATCGGACTGCACATCACCGGCACTCGCGAGAAGATACCGATGGAAATCGTCGGCCTCGTAGCAGACGTAAAGTCATTCGGAGTTGGAGCTTCCGCACCAGTGGAGATGTATCAGCCGCTCGAGCAGAGTCCAAGCTCCACGATGAGAGTCATAGTCCGCGGTCAGGGTGATCCGGCGATGATGCTCAGCGCCGCACGAAAGAAGATCGTCCAACTCGATCCCGATCAGCCGCTCGCCGCTGTAGCCAGCATGAAAGAAGTCATCGCCTCCTCCGGACGCTTGAGCCAGTCGCGCCTCACAGCTCAGTTCACTGGAACTTTCGCCCTGCTCGCTCTATTGCTGACAGCCATCGGAATCTACGGCGTGGTCACCTGTTCGGCCGCGCAACGTACACAGGAGATGGGACTCCGCATGGCATTAGGCGCGAATCGAGGAGATGTGCTGCGACTGGTGATCAGCCAGGGAATGAGAGCAGTGCTGCTCGGCGTCGGTGTGGGATTTGTCGCTGCTCTGGCTCTTACACGTTTGATAAAGACAATGCTCTTCGGTACCAGCGCCACCGATCCCCTAACGTTTGCGGCAGTACTCCTTCTGTTGATCGCAGTCGCGCTTCTGGCCTGCTACGTCCCAGCTCGACGCGCCTCGACTCTCGATCCGCTGATTGCGCTGCGATGCGAGTAACTTTCTTATCCCGCTACAATCATTCACCGTATTAGAGCCTGATTAGAGCCTGATTAGAGCCTGATTCTTCGACCCGATGCCGCACTCAGCTGCTCAGGGAGTGGCATCACTCTCTCGTCTTTCCCATCCAGCAACTGTGTCCTTTGTGGGAGCTGCACGCATCAGAGGCTCTGGATCGCGCGAAGCTGCTCTGATGCATGCTGCAGGTTGAGCAACTCTGAGATTAGTGGAGCAACCTCCCGCATCTTTACCGGCCTCCTTATCTTCAGCAACCAACCGCGGACAATCTGTTGTTCTCAGACGTTCCACGATTCAACTTGCGAATTCAAAAGGAGGAAGTTCTATGAAGAAGCTGCTTTCGCTTCTGTTAACCGTAAGTTTGTCCGGCTTTGCTGCGGCCGCAGAAGACAAATCTGACGTGCAGAAGCGGCTGGACAATGCTGCTACCGTTCTGCAGGAAATTACTGCGGCTCCCGATAAAGGAATTCCCGAAAATGTACTCAACAGCGCGCAGTGCGTTGCGATCGTTCCGCACATGGTGAAAGCTGGATTTGGCATCGGCGGCCAGCATGGCAAGGGCGTGGCCACCTGCAAGAACACGCAAGGCTGGAGTGCGCCCTCGTTCTTCACCATCTCGGGTGGAAGTTTTGGATTACAGCTAGGCGCCGAAGGTGTGGACCTGGTCATGCTGGTCATGAATGAAAAGGGTATGCAGGCGCTGCTTTCCGACAAGTTCCAGGTCGGCGGAGAAGCATCTGCAGCTGCCGGTCCAGTAGGCCGGGACGCTGCAGCCGGAACTGATTGGAAGCTGAAAGCTCCAATCCTGACCTACTCGCGCAGCAAGGGCGCGTTCGCCGGAATCTCGCTCAACGGATCAGCGATCCGTCAAGACAAGGATGCGACGAAGGCTCTTTACGGCCAGGACATGACCAGCCAGCAGCTGCTGGCAGGCCAGGTGCCGCCACCGCCCGAAGCAAGAGGCTTTCTCAACACAGTCGCTCGCGCTCAAACCATAGCCACCAGATAAACGTCAACTTAAAGAGAGGCGATGGGCAAAAGGATGTCCATCGCCTCGTCGCGTTACCTGAGCGAAGGCGCCTCCGGAAGACGAGAGCAGCAGTACTGAAATGGCCCACATTACATAGACGCGCTTGATCGTGCTGAGCATACGAGTGCCCCCGAAGTGTGCAGGAAATCGGATTCCTGCTTGTCCCAGAGTCGTCTTTTGAGATTGGGGCGCGAGTGTGCTATTCGAATGGTTGGTTGTCAAATTTCATGGTTGGGAGCGTGATGCGGCCCGTGCTGCGCAGTCAGCAAATTGAACAGTAGCAGAGTGAAAGTAAGTGGACCTGTAAGCCGAATTCTGTACTCCGCTTGCACGGAGTGACGGTCATTCCTCTGGGCCTGACATTGCTGCCAGGCTCGTGCGACCTACCCGGAGGTTGTAACGCGCCGAGCCGGTGCGTGTCCCCGGCAAGCCGGGGGCTCCCTCCCTATTTGGTCTTGCTCCGTGTGGGGTTTACCATGCCCTGCACATTGCTGCGCAGGCGGTGCGCTCTTACCGCACCTTTTCACCCTTACCCCGGCAGGCCGGGGCGGTATGTTTTCTGTGGCACTGGCCGTCTTCCAGCCTTGACGCTGGAATCCCGGACGTTATCCGGCACACTGCTCTGCGGAGTTCGGACTTTCCTCCCCGGCAAGCCGGGGCGACCATCCGGTCCACTTGCCTCTTTAACCATTATAATCGGAACTGGCGGCGATAGCCGCTGGGTGCAGGAGACTAACAATCCGGCAACTCAGGACATCCACTATTTACCCGGCAGCTATTGGCCGTCAGTCTGCATCGTTTTCGGTCGTTGACCCGTGCCTCCGAGTGGGCGTAGCTTGGGTGGCACTTAGAAGCTTCGTTTCGGAGTGCGTTCTGCACTCGTAAGTCCCTTTCAACCCCCAACCACGAAAGGAGCGCTAGGATGTTCACCAGAGTCGTTCAAGTAACAACCAAAAGCGGCAAAGCCCGGGAAGTTTGCAATACCATTCGGGACAAAGCCCTCCCCATCCTGAAAAACCAGAATGGATTTGTGGATGAGTTCACCCTCGTCTCGACCAACGATCCCAACCGGGTGTTGGCGATCAGCTTCTGGAAGACGCGGGAGGATGCGCAGCAGTATCACAGCCAGCAGTTCCAGAACATTACCAGCCTGATCCGCAACCAGCTGGACACCGAACCCCAAGTGGAAACCTACGACGTGGATACCTCAACTTCCCACAGAATCGTGGCCGGCAAGGCAGCTTAAGATCAGCAAAGAAATAAGGAAAGAGGGCGGCTGCAGGCCGCCCTTTTCGTCATAGGATCAGCATCAGGCAGCCGAGTAAGATCAGCATCAGGTAGCCGACATCCAGGGACGCTGCAACGGGCGTTAGCAAATTCACTGCTAATTCGCTGTTCTTCACTGTTCCCTTTACGAATTTTGCAGGTTTTCGGCGGAATTCGATGAAACTCAAAAAAATTCACTGTTAAATTCCCTGTTAGCAGTGAATTTGACTCTCGTGCCCCGCCTGAATTCACCGCCGTAGAACACTGCGTTCTCTGAAACAATTACCTACTCATTCCCGTACACTTAGACGAGCTACCCGGCCTCGATCCGATGAACATTACTGAAGCCATGCGCATTGCCCTGCAATCTCTTTGGGCAAACAAGCTCCGCTCTGTCCTTACGCTGCTTGGAGTCGTGATTGGCGTGTCTTCGGTAATTGCCGTTATGACTTTCGTGAACGGCATCAACGGCTACGTTGCTGAGAAAGTATTCAATCTTGGCGCTGACGTGTTCATCGTTAATAAGCAGAAGAACGTCATCACCAACATCGAGGACTGGATGGCCGGGCAGAGGCGTAAGAACTTCCAGCTCGATGATTATGAGGCCGTTCGCGACCAATGTACGAACTGCAAAGTTGTCGGGGCCTCGCTCGCCAAACTCACTGGAGTGGTGAAGTTCGCTCAAACGTCAAGCGCCGATACTCAGGTGCGCGGCTGGACTCCGAGCATGGGTCGGATCTATGACCTCGATGTGGTGAATGGTCGCAGCATTACAGACGCCGACGAACGCTCTGCCACGCAGGTGGTCATTATCGGAAACGACATTATGGAAAACCTCGTCGGTGCGACTGATCCTGTCGGCAAAGAGATTCGCGTTGACGGTGATACATACACGATCATCGGAGTAGCCAAGAAAGAAGGGAAGACGCTCGGGCAGAGTCGCGACAATTGGGTAATGATGCCCATCACCACTTATGTTCGCAAATACGGAGCTCACAACAACAGCATTCGGATCTGGGGCAAGGGCTTCGACGTTGGCGTTCCCATGACGAATGCGATGGACCAGGTACGCGTGATCCTGCGAACCCGGCGTCACGATGCTCCAAGTGCGCCAGACAGCTTCGTGATTGACACGAATGAAACATTCATTAGCTTGTGGGCGAGCATTAGTGAGAACTTCTTTATGGTGACGGTTGCCATCGCTTCGATTTCGTTGATCGTGGGCGGCATCGTGATCATGAATATCATGCTGGTCTCGGTGACGGAGCGGACACGCGAGATCGGCATCCGCAAAGCGCTTGGCGCGAAGCGACGGGATGTGCTCAGCCAGTTCCTCATCGAGTCTGGGACCATGGCGTTGGTGGGCGGCGTGATTGGCACTGTGGGCGGGATATTCATTGCCAAGACAGTCACGCTGCTGATTGGCATGCCTTCCTCGATTGCCCTTTGGGCGGTTGCAGCAGCTTTAGTGGTGTCTGCCAGCGTGGGCGTTTTCTTTGGGGTCTATCCGGCGAGAAAGGCAGCAATGCTGGATCCCATTGTGGCGCTGAGGTCGGAGCTCTAAGCATGCTGAAGAAAGACCATCTTGAGACGATCAACATGGCGATGGACACCATTGCCAAGAATAAGCTGCGCTCCGGGCTCACTGTGCTTGGAATTGTCATCGGCGTGATGACAGTGATTGCCATCTCTTCGGTGGTTCGCGGCCTGAATTCCCGAATTCAAGAGCAGGTCGCGGAGATGGGATCGAACGTAGTCTGGGTCTATCGTTTCGATGTCTTTCAGTTTGGGCGTCCTTCCACAGAGCTTCTCACCCGCAAGGAGCTGGCACTCGAAGATGCACTTGCGTTGCGCGATCTCCCACACGTGAACTCTGTTGGGGCCGGTATCCGGATGTTCATGCCGCAGTTCGGTTCCGGTACGTACTCGGTCAAGTACAAGGGCCGTAAGGCAAGCAACGTGATCCTTGAAGGCGACACCGCTTCGATCAAGGACGTCTACGACATCGCTCTCAGAGAAGGCCGTTTCTTCACTGAGGAAGAAGATCAGCGTCGCGCGGATGTGATCGCGGTCGGGTACGACACGGCTGAAGAGCTGTTTGGAGCAGAGTCCCCGCTCGGGAAGGAAATCAATATCGAAGGCGAGTTGTTTTCAGTGATCGCCGTTGCTGATAAGCGGAAGTCTGGCGTTGGCGGAGGCAAGAATCCCGACGACAATATCGTGTATTTCCCACTGCAAACCTTTAAGAAGATTCATCCGGAACTGAAAGATCATTGGGTGAGCGTTAAGGCCGATTCCCACGCTACCGTCGACGCCGTTAAAGACGAAATTCGCGAGGTTCTGCGCCGGCGTCGGCACGTGAAGTTCAATCAGCCGGATAATTTTGCGATCTTCACGCCAGACGCGCTGTCTGATCTCTGGGCACAACTAACCGGCGGCATCTTTGTATTCATGTTTGCTGTATCCAGCGTCGGTTTGATTGTCGGCGGCGTGGGCGTGATGAACATTATGCTGGTCTCTGTTACCGAACGGACGCGTGAGATTGGTGTGCGAAAGGCTATTGGAGCCACAAAACGGAACATCCTCTTCCAGTTCACGCTGGAGGCCATAACCTTGTGTGCCTTGGGCGGTGTGATTGGTATCGTCATCGGCGGGATGATCACCTGGGGCATCCGTGCTGCTTTCCAGGCGCTTCCGGCAACGATGTCGGTATATTGGACCGTCGCGGCGTTCAGCGTCTCATGCTCGATTGGGCTGCTGTTTGGGATCTACCCTGCGTGGAAGGCCGCGAATCTGGACCCAATCGAAGCTCTGCGATATGAATAACCGGCTGCTGCGTGACGAAAAGATTGTTCCTTAGGCCAGCAGCGGCCTGCTCTTCCTGCATCTAATCACGCGGTTCTCTGGCTTTGCCGCCTTCCCACTTCGTCATCATGGAACGCTACATCTGTATTCACGCTCATTTCTATCAGCCGCCCCGCGAGAATCCCTGGCTCGAGACTGTGGAGGTGCAGGACTCCGCTTATCCCTTCCACGATTGGAACCAGCGGATCACCAACGAGTGCTATGCGCCGAATGCGGCCGCACGCATCCTCGACGATCAGGGCTGCATTTCTAAAATCACCAACAACTATGCGCGTGTCAGCTTCAATTTTGGTCCAACGCTCTTGTCTTGGCTCGAGGAGCAAGAGCCAGAGGTCTACCGTTCGATCCTTGACGCTGATCGGATGAGTCAGGAGCGATTCTCAGGGCATGGCTCTGCCATTGCTCAAGCGTATAACCACATGATTCTGCCGTTAGCGAATAACCATGATCGCTACACGCAGATCTACTGGGGAATGCGTGACTTTGAATCTCGTTTTCAGCGAAAGCCGGAAGGTATGTGGCTGCCCGAGACCGCCGTGGATCTGCAGTCGCTCGACCTAATGGCCCAGCTTGGGATCAAATTTACGATTTTGTCGCCGTATCAGGCTTGGCGTTTCCGCCGGATTGGCTCCCGCGCCTACCGTGATGCGAGTGGAGCGAAGATCGATCCCAGTCGTCCGTACATCGTGCGCCTGCGCGACGGGCGCAGCATCACCGTATTTTTCTACGACGCACCCATTTCGCAGGCAGTGGCATTCGAGAAGCTGCTCAACAGCGGCGAGCAATTCGCGCATCGCCTGGCCGGAGGCTTTTCCGACGCCCGCGACTGGCCACAGCTGATGCATATCGCCACCGATGGCGAAAGTTACGGACATCATCACGCACACGGAGACATGGCCCTTGCTTATGCGCTCCAGTACATCGAAGAAAAGGGAATCGCCAAGCTCACGAACTACGGCGAGTACCTGGAGAAACATCCACCTCAGCATGAAGCGCAGATCATCGAGAACAGTTCCTGGAGTTGCTCGCACGGCGTCGCACGCTGGCGCGAGAACTGCGGCTGCAATTCCGGAGCTAGCAATGGGTGGAACCAGGAATGGCGCACGCCATTGCGCAATGCGCTCGATTGGCTCCGCGACACGGCGCTGCCGTTCTACGAGCAGCGAGCTGCAATATTCTTCGCAGACGTGTGGAAAGCGCGCAATGAATACATATCGGTGATTCTGGATCGCTCGTCTGAGAGCGTGGACCGCTTCCTTGCCCAAAATGCCTCCCATCAGGTTTCAGGCGAAGAACGTGTCACGGCACTCGAGCTTCTCGAGATGGAACGACACGCCATGCTCATGTACACGAGCTGCGGCTGGTTCTTTGACGAACTCTCGGGCATCGAGACCGTTCAAGTGATTGCCTATGCCGGGCGTGTCATCCAGCTGATGAAGAAGCTCGCCGGTGAAGAGGGCAACTCTGTTGAGCAGGGCTTGCTTGAGCGCCTCGAGCAGGCAAAGAGCAACCTTCCTGAACATCAGAATGGAGCGGAGATCTACAGGAAGTGGATCATTCCTTCGGCGGTTGGACTTGAGCAGGTGGCGGCACACTATGCCATAAGTTCACTCTTTGAAGCTGGCGCTTCGAAGTACTGCTACACGATTGAGCCGAGCGATTACCGGACTCTCGTCTCCGGCAAGATGCAGCTTGCATTAGGCCAAGCGGGAGTTTGTTCGCGTATTACGCAGGAATGCGATCGATTCACTTTCGCTGTCCTGCACATGGGAGATCACACGCTCAGTGCCGGCGTACGGAAAGGCGCCGAGGGAGATTCCTACGACCAAACGGTGCAGGAATTGAACGAGGTGTTCTCGCGGGCCGATGTTCCAGCGGTTCTTCGAGTGCTCGATCAGCGCTTTGGCGGTGCGATCTACTCGCTCAAGTCGTTGTTCCGAGACGAGCAGCGGCGCATTGTCGATCACATTCTGGAATCCACTATGCAGGAGACGGAAGCGAGCTTGCGAACCATCTACGAGCACCATGCGCCGTTGATGCGTTTTCTGTCAGGCACAAATTTCCCCCGGCCAAAGCCTCTGGCGCTAGCGGCGGAATTTGTTCTCAATGCTGCGCTGCGTCGAGAGTTTCGTAAGGAATTTCTCGACCTGCGCGAAGCTCACAAATTGCTGAACGAAGCCAAAGAAGAGCGCGTTCCGTTGGACTCGGCGGGGCTTGCCTATCTGATGGAGCGTAAATTGAACGCTCTGATGCTGCACTTCTTCCGGCATCCGCAAAATTTAGGTCTTCTGCGCAAAATTCTCTCACTGCGTGAGCTCCTGAAAGACCTGCCGTTTGCAGTAAATCTCTGGAAGGTTGAAAATCTCTATTACCAGATGTCGAGAAGCACCTATCCGGAGTTGGTGAAATCGGGGGCGGTCTCGACTGAGTGGTCCAACGATTTCCTTAAACTAGGGAGCGAACTGCGAATTCGCGTGGAACCGGTAAAGGATGTTCCCGAACCGCAAATGGCTCTCGTCAGCTGACTCCATACACCTCGGAGGTACCCATGGATCTGCTCGACCGCCTGGATTTCCACCTCTCTCCTCGCAGCAAGAAATTCCTGATTGGCGCCGCAGTTGTGACAGTGGGCGGCGTTGTGCTGGGCGCAGCGGCAGCAGGGCTAGCAGCCTCGGCTTTTCTGCGCAGCAGACGCAGCTTCTCGCTCTCAGGCAAAGTAGTCTTCATCACCGGCGGATCCCGTGGGCTTGGTCTGGCCATGGCGGAAGAGTTCGCGCGTCGTGGAGCTAAGGTCGCTATATGTGCCCGCGACTCGGACGAACTGGTAAGAGCGCGGCAATGCATCGAGCGCGAAACCGGCGTAACAGTCATGACTTTTGTCTGCGATGTCTCTGACCGTGCTCAAGTCGAGAGCACTGTTCAGGACGTCCAAAACCATTTTGGCACAATCGACGTACTGGTAAACAATGCCGGCATCATTGCGGTTGGCCCAATCGAGAATCAGACGCTCGAAGATTTTGAAGAGGCGATGAAGGTGAATTTCTGGAGTCAGGTCTACGCTACATTGGCTGTGCTCCCAGAAATGCGTCGACATCCTGAAGCTCGCATTGTGAACATCACCTCGATCGGCGGCAAAGTTAGCGTTCCACACCTCCTCCCGTACAGCTGCTCGAAATTCGCCGCAGTCGCCCTTTCCGAAGGGCTGCGAGCCGAACTGGGAAACACCGGGATCAAAGTTGTGACGGTCGTTCCCGGACTCATGCGAACGGGCTCACACATCAATGCGGAATTCAAAGGCAAGCACAGTCAGGAATTCACCTGGTTCAGCCTGAGTGGAACAAATCCAATGACATCGATCAGCGTGAGTCGCGCAGCGAAACAGATTGCTGATGCGACGGCAAGTGGCAGGTCAGAGCTGATCATCAGCTGGCAGGCTGAGCTGCTGGCGCGCTTCCACGGCATTGCTCCGGAACTCACAACTGAGATCCTTGGACTCGTGAGCCGCACTCTGCCGAGTGCTGGCGAATCAGACGAAAAACGTAAGGGCAAAGACAGCGAGAATGCCGTCACCAAGTCCGCGCTGACCGCACTCGGACAAATGGCAGCGAGACGCTACAACCAGACACCGGCATAGCCCCTCCAAAGCACGTATGTAGAGACGCAGCCCACTGCATCTCTGCTCTCCAGCGAGATCCCTATGCCTACCAAGTCGCCCCGCAAAGTCAGCACGAAAAACGAAAAAAGAAGAGGAAGCCTGATGCAGTTTCCGTCCCGCAGCTCAGGTCAGCAACAGGAGCCAAAGCCTCCTTTTCCAGCGCAGCATCAGCCGCGTCCGGCGATCGAAACCAAAATGAAACCACGTCCTCGATACGAAGCTCCTCTCTATAAGGGTTCGCAGAAGCTCAAGGACAAGGTGGCTCTCATCACTGGCGGCGACTCGGGAATCGGCCGAGCTGTAGCTGTGCTCTACGCACGCGAAGGCGCGGATCTGGCGATCGTGTATCTCCCCGAGGAGCAGCAGGACGCCGAAGAAACCAAGCGAGCTGTCGAGAATGAAGGACGCGAATGCCTGCTGATTTCGGGAGATGTCAGCGATGCCGGATTCTGCCGTCGTGCAGTTTCGCAGACGGTTCGCCGGCTCGGGCAGCTCGACATTCTCGTAAATAACGCCGCTTACCAGCATCGTCAGGAAGGACTCGAGAAGCTCACGGAAGAACAGTGGGAGAAGACGTTCCGCACAAATATCTTCGGCTACTTCTATATGGCTAAGGCAGCGATCCAGCACATGAAGCGGGGCAGTGCGATCGTCAATACCAGTTCCGAAACGGGTCTTGAAGGCAACAAGCAGTTGCTCGACTACTCCGCGACAAAAGGAGCGATCAATGCGTTTTCCAAGTCATTGGCACAAAACCTGGCCGACAAGGGAATACGCGTGAATGCTGTAGCGCCAGGTCCAGTTTGGACTCCACTGAACATCGCCGACAAGCCGGCGGAAGAAGCAGGCAAGCATGGCCAGGACACGCCGCTCGGCCGTCCCGCACAGCCGGAGGAAGTGGCTCCGGCGTATGTATTCTTCGCTGCAGAATCCTGCTCCAGCTACATTACCGGAGAAGTGCTCTCGATCATGGGTGGTGAAACGACTGCGGCGTGAGTTGGCGCAACCCACAAATCTCAGGCGGCACGAAAATGGTGCGCGCATCTATTGGAATGAACGTGAAAGGAGATGAGAGCTCATGCCATCTGCAACAAGCCAAGTGACCACCGATCATGACGAGATTCGCCGCTGGGCCGAACAGCGTGGAGGTCGACCGGCGCACGTAAAACGCACGGGAAATCCGGACGATCCAGGAATATTGCGCATCGATTTCCCTGGCTACAGCGGGGAAGATTCATTAGAGGGGATCTCCTGGGACGAGTGGTTCGACAAGTTCGATAAACACGGTCTCGCACTGCTATATCAGGAAACCACTGCGAACGGCCAGCGCAGCAACTTCAACAAGATCGTAAATCGCGACACTGCTGAGCAGCCACGCGGCAGAGGGCACCGCAACACTACCCGAGCGACGGCTGGAAGATCAGGCAGTCGCGGATCGCGTAGTTCCAACCTTCGATCACGCACCAGCGGCAGCACACGCGCTCGAAATCAAAATAGAGAAGAGGGGCGCTCTTCGCGTCGAACCACTATGTCACGAGCGAGCGAAGGTGTTGGCCGGGTTTCTTCGCGTTCAGCATCAACACGTGCCGGCAAGTCTCGCCGAAAACGAAATTCATCTCGTCCAAGAGGAGCGAGCGAAACTCGGACTCGAACCTCTCGCGGGAGTACATCTCGGAACAGGAGCACTGGCGTGCGCAGTTCGGCTTCACGCAGAAGTCGCTCTCTCTCGAATTCATCCAGATCCCGTCAACGTTCAAGCAGCACCAGGAGCAATTCGCGAGCAGCACAAAAGAAAACGGGCGCTTCGCCAAGATCGAGACGAAGCCGCGGCGGATCGTCGCATGGACGCAAGGCTGCTTAGCGCCAGGACTCAAGGAAATGGAGGTGAACCGGATCCTCCGGACTCACCTCCGGTTCCCATCAAAGATCCTCCTGCCAAGCCGCAAACTGAGCCTCCCGCTCCGGTTCGTGAACCCGGCCCAACTCCTCCGATGAAACGATAGGCAATCGGATTCATTGCCATCATTTGATTTGCCGGAGCTTTCCCGCGTGTGATAACTTCCGCCCAACTGCATGCGTTTATCAATAAGTGTCCAGCTTCTGAAAGCTGCAACCCGGAGGAAATGAATGGGCATTGCTCTGATTGCGATCATCGTTCTCGTGGTCTTCGTTCTGATCGTTCTTTACAACAGCCTGGCTGGACTGCGAGTGCGCGCGGATGGCGCGTGGAGCGACATCGACGTGCAACTGAAGCGGCGGCATGATCTGATTCCCAACCTGGTAGAGACCGTCAAGGGATATGCTTCCCATGAGAAGGGCACGTTTGAGAACATCGCTCGCTATCGGTCTGCAGCTATGTCGGCAACAACGGTGGATGAGAAGGCTCAAGCCGAGGGCCAGTTGACCCAGGCTTTGCGTGGTCTGCTCGCGGTTGCGGAGAACTATCCGCAGCTTCAGGCGTCCGAGCAATTCACTTCACTGCAATCGTCACTGAACCAGACCGAAGACGCCATCCAGAATTCGCGCCGTTACTACAACGCAGTCGTGCGCGATCTAAATACAAAAATCGCGACTTTCCCCGGCAACATCATCGCGGGGATGTTCAGTTTTCATCCACGTCAGTTTTTCCAAACCGAAACAACTGAAGATCGGGCCACACCGGTCGTCAAATTCTGATCGTGCGACCGGCCAGGGGTTTTGGAAATTACGAGCGACGTCATTTCAACACACTGTCATCCCTTGTGCGCGGTTCTCGCGCGCGGGATCGGCTGCTCTTCAGCGCAGTGTCAAAGAAACAGGAGATCCCTCGCTCCGCGATTGACTTCTCGCAGTCAAAATGGCATCGCGGCGGAACGAAGCATAACTGTCCATTTGGGGCGAATTGGCGAAGCGGGCTAATGTGCCTCCTGCTGTCTATAGTTGTTCTGTGCTATGCCATCCCCGCAGATGCACAACAGCGCAGTTGGCGTATCTCCGACTTCAGCGCTGACATCGAAGTTCACAAAGATGGTTCTGCCGATGTAAACGAACGCCTCTCCCTGGTCTTCATCGGACCTTTTCACGGAATTCATCGCTACATTCCGGTGGATTACACCGGGCCAGAGGGCAGCAACTACTCACTTTTTCTGAAAGTGCAAAAAGTCACAGACGAAGAAAGTCAGGCACTGAAGTATTCGAGTAAGACCGAGAATGGTTTCCGCGTTCTGACAATCATGATTCCGGGCGCCACCGACACAAGCAAGCGGATTCACATCATCTATTCCCTCCGCAATGCGGCGAAGTTCTTCGAAGATCACGACGAGTTCTACTGGAACGTGACCGGCAATGGATGGTCTGTGCCCATCGACGCAGCCGCAGCATATGTCCGCTTTCCTGCTGATGCGGAAGGGAAGCTGAGAGCACAGTCATTCGAGGGTGTCTTTCACTCCAGCGAAAAGGCCATGACCGACATTCAAGCTTCGAATGTCATGGTTCAGACTCTGAATCCGCTCCCTGCCCGCGGTGGACTTACCGTCGATGTATTCCTACCCAAAGGAATCCTCGATTCGCCTGGCCCGTTCACCAGGGCGTCGTGGTTTCTTGGCAGTAATCCGATTCTCCTGTTGCCGATCTTTGCGTTTGTCGTGATGTTCTCGCTGTGGTGGAACAAGGGGCGCGATCCGCACGGTGGACTCTCAGTGGCTCCAATGTACGAGCCTCCCAAGGGCATGAGTCCTGCCGAGGTGGGGACACTCGTCGACGACAGCACCGATCCACGCGACATCACCTCTACCCTCGTGGATCTTGCCGTGCGCGGATATATCAAGATTCGTGAAGAGCAAGTCTCGCAGCTCGTTGTCTTCAAGAAAAAGGACTACATTTTTGTTCAGCTCAAGGGTCCGGACCGATGGGGCGATCTCGCGCCGTTTGAGCGCGCCATGATGGAGAACCTGTTTGCGGAGGGCACGAGCGAGACTCATATCGCCGATCTGCGGAATCGGTTTTACGTAGCCATTCGGCCGATCAAGAGTTACGTGATGTCGTCTCTGAAGGACAAAGGTATGTACACGCTCGATCCGGAAAGTGCGCATGGCTACTGGATTCTGGGAGCTGTCATCACGGCCGCTCCGTTCGTGCTCGCAGGCTATTTTTTCCATATTGATTTCACGCAATCAGGGCTATGGATGTTCGGTTCGATCTTTCTCGCTGTCCTCATCATCTTTCTGTTTTCGCGCCTGATGACGGCCAAGAGTTTGAAAGGCGTGCGCACACGGGTCGAGATACTTGGATTCCAGGAGTTCATGAATCGGGTGGACGCTGACCGACTGAAACGCATGCCACCCGACACCTTCGAGAAGTTTCTGCCTTACGCCATGGCCTTGGGAGTCGAACATCGCTGGGCGAAAGCATTTCAAGGCATCGTGCAGAATCCCCCAACTTGGTACGAGGGCGGCTACGGTCCAAACTTCAACACGTGGATGTTCATGCACGATTTGAGCGCGATGACATCAGATACGACTTCGGCGTTCGTCTCTACTCCACGCGCCAGCTACGACAGCTCCGGATTCACTAGTGGTGGGGGTTCCAGTGGAGGAGGATTCTCAGGCGGCGGTTTCGGTGGTGGTGGCGGCGATGCTTTCTGAGGCGGTGTAACAGAGACGCAGCATGCTGCGTCTCTATTGAACTAGATGCTCACGCGAGCTTCGTTCCGCTCACTGGAAGATTCGCGCGACTCCGCCGGCAGCGAGACGCGATTTCCGCCAGCGGTCTTGGAGCGGTACATGGCTTGATCGGCTTCGCGGATGAGCTCTTCGATTGTGGCACCGTGCCCGGGAAAGCTTGCAATCCCGCAACTTCCAGTCACTTTCCTTTGACTTAATAAAGCATCGCTTGCTAGCGCGCTTCGTAAGCGCTCACTCAGCTTTTGTGCCTGATCCAGCGATGTCTCCGGCATCAGCACGATGAACTCGTCGCCTCCATACCGAGCCACAACATTCGAGTGGCGGCACTTCTGTTCGAGAATTCGTCCTACGCGCGCTAATACCAGATCGCCTTCGAGGTGTCCCAGGTTGTCGTTGACCGCTTTGAATTTGTCGAGATCTATGAGCACTACAGAGAACGCGCGTCCTGAGCGTGAGGCCCGGCTCCATTCGGCTTCGATGGATTCGAGGAAGTACCGGCGGGTCTTCAAACCGGTGAGGCAGTCCGTGATCGACTGGTACTCCATTTCCTCGAAAGTCATCGCGTTATGAAGTGCGGTTGCCAGCACGTCGGCCAAGGTGCCGAGCGTGAGGATTTCTTCCTGGGCAAATACTTGGCGTGAGAAAGACTCAACCGTCAGAACTCCCAGAAGAGTTTCGCCATAAGTAATCGGGTGGCAAAGAACCGCGTGCTCCTGCTGCTCAGGCTGGCCGCTTGCAAGTCCTCCGGGGCGCAGCTCATTCCTCTGCGCAGCGATTCCCAAGACTCCTGCCTCGAGGGGCACGCGCTTGCCTAGGCCGAGACGGTACTCATCACGTCCACCCTCGCCGCGAACCTCGATTTCTTTGCGATCGTAATCGACCAGTCCGATACTGATGTGATCAAACTGGAACGTGCGTTCCACCTCGTCCACGACCTGGTTGAGCAATTCGACAGGCTTCTTGCTGGTGATGGCAGCCTTTGAGACATTGTTCAGGAATGCCAGATATTCGGCGCGGTTGTGCTCTTCCTGTAACTGACGGATGTTTTCCAGCGCGGCTTTGAGCTTCGCATCCTGCTCTTGAGCTTTGCGACGAGAATGGTAAACGTATGGGAGAGCCCAAAAAATTCCCAGAAGGGCGGCTCCTGCCAGAAAGGCGACGGTGGCGATGATGGTAGTCAGTTCCATCCGGAACCCGAATAGGCCATTCATCATCAGCCCTGGCCGCCAACTCGCGAGGCCGGGGAAGTGCACAGGAGCTGAAGAGTTTCCTTAATTGATTCTAGGTCATAAGTTAGTAAGGGTCAATAACTTCCAGGGTACCGGAGGCGCAGCTCTCGAGGCTACTGAAGACTTACTACGGGGAGGAGTTATAGGCTATTCGATTTGCACCAGTTCCCGGACATCGACGTCGATCTCTTGCGGTGCGGGCATCGCTGATATGGTCTGGGGAGCACGCCAGTGGTCGATGTAGGAGATCTGGTGAACGCACGAAATAGTGCAGTGCGGGGCACAGCCCTTCTCGGTCAGAAATTCCCGGCGGACATCGGCGATCGTGTATTCGTCCAGCGGCTTGGCAGGATATCCGCGCTGTTGTGAGCAGTAGTGCACCAGCCCATCCTCGCAGACGTACAAGTAGCGCGAGCCGGCGCGGCAACGCCACTTGTTCGGCCTGCCATCGGCAATCGCGTCCTGGAAATGATTAAAGCGCGAGTAGTTTTTCTTCTCGAACGACTTCATCCGGCGATACACTTCGCGCTCTTCCGGCTGCAGCGGCTTTAACTGCCCGCTGCCATCATGGATGATGCCGATGGTCGAAGTGAACCCGAGTTCCAGGGCGCGCGTTCCAACAACAACTGCGTCCTGCGGATTGTGAATGCCGCCGCCAACCACCGAGTTGATGTTCACGTGAAATACAGCGTGCTGTGAGAGAAGCTGCAACTTTTTGTCGAGCACCTTCAGACTCTTCTTCGAGATGTCGTCCGGCTTCACGTTATCGATCGAAATCTGGAGGTGATCGAGTCCGGCCTTATTCAACCCATGGATGCGTTCAGCCGTCAGCAGATAGCCGTTAGTGATCATTCCCGCAATGATTCCGTGCTGCCGGATTCGGGAGATGATCAGATCAAGTTCCGGATGGAGCAACGGCTCGCCGCCGCTGATGGTGATGATTGTCGTTCCCAGTTCCGCGAGACGATCAATGCGGCCGTACATCGTCTCTACGGGAACCGGTTTTGAGACGTCGTCGTATTCGTTGCAGTATGCGCAGGAGAGATTGCAGCGCCGCATGGGCACAATGTGTGCCATTACGGGATGGTCGGTGTTTGCGAGAGCCTTGCCGATCATCCAAAGTTCGCGGACTCGCCGGGTGGCGCCGGCAAAGTCGCGCCGCACTCGCGACGGCGGCATTGGGGGAGTCGGTCTCTCTGGCATCTCGTTCATCTTCTATTTAAGCATAGAGTTACAAGCTTTCGAGAGAGTACCGTTGAGCGGTAAGTTTCGGGCATCGAATGGTAATGATAGCCCGCTGACTTGCGAGCCATCGCTGCTGAGTGTCTTGAGAGAGTGTTCGACGACTAGGAGGTGACTGCCACCCAGCCCGTGGTCACCAGAACCATCACAATGAACCAACCGGCCATAACGGCGATGCCGGTTGAGATCTTCTTGCGTCCGACTACCGCGAAGCCGATACCCATTAACACGAAGAGCCAAATGGTAATGAGGTCGAACCAGCTGCACATTCTATAGAGCCATCCCGGAACATCGGTGATCGACATGTAATAGGCTGGGTTGGTTCCCACCGGATTGCTGAAGTTGAATGCCTCAACGTTGCTGCCCGCGAAGAGTGTGATGACTGCGAGTAGCGATCTCACTATGCCCACCAGCCACGCATACATCACGATGGCGAACGACTGGCCGAAGGTGATCTGGGTGCCGACGCCAAAGTTGAATGTGGCCATGAGTACCGCTGCGATAACCAGATCGACGAGCAGCACTACGACGGGTATCGCATAAGAAATGCCTTTTGTGATCGCGACGGCGAAGCTCATCCGGCGCGCTCGTTCTTCAGGCGAAAGTTGGTCCATGCGCTCGACCGCTTTGGGATTCAGTTTCATCTGATTCTCAGTAACCTGCTCCCATCCAACTTTCTGGCCTACGGTAAATATCAGCGCGTAACCAAAGATACAGCTGAGCAGAAATGGAACCCACCAGCGGGAACTGCGGCGAATGTCGGCGAATGTCTTCGACGGCGCAACGAATACATTCATGATGCGTTCAGGCTCTGACAGTCCGGGTTGCTGGTTCATTTCGGGAACTGCAGGGGAAAAAGAAGCGGTGCTCATGATTCTCCTTCGAAGATGAGGCTGATTGCCAATAGCCAATACGCAAATCGGCGTGCAACTAGTTCAAAGATTATGGCGGATTCTGGCGGGACAGTTATACCCCAAGTTGGTAGAGACAGGATTAGTTTTTTCGGAAGAGAGAGACTCTAAGGCTTCTTTCTGACTCCAGCGTCTGCCGCCGATCATCTTCGACGAACTCCTGCAACCATCGCAGCTGAATCACGATGAGCAGGATGTTTACCACGTCGAGGCAGACTTGAAGAGCGCCGACCGCGGCGGCTTTGAGCCACTGAGAATCGTCGTCGAACGACGATGGAAGATCGCGCAAAAACTGGCGATGATATCCGGCAATGGCCAGCATGAGCCAGGAGCAGACGCAGACAGCCAGGGTCGAGACGATCTGCATGCCAAACACGCCCTTGAGAATAAAGGCCAGGACTGGAGCGAGTAGAGTCCCAATCAAGAAACCGTGCACTGATGTGAGATCGATTCCGCTGTACCGACCGTAGCAGGCGAGCAGTCCAAACAAGATGCACATACACAGATAAACCGGCGCGAGCGGCGCGTCGTAAACTTCGCGATAGCTTAGGCCGAATACGATACCTTGCAGACTGGCATAACCAATCAGCGTTGCCACCGCTACGCTCGGGACCATTTTGTCGACCTTTCGCGAGATTGCGTAGGCCAGCACGAACATTCCCCCGGTCAGTGCCAGTAGCATTTTTCCAAGCATCATGGAGGCAGAGGACTGGTCCCACTGGTCGGAGTAACTGGCGAAGAATGCGGAGATCAAGAGCGATGCGGAAATCCAGCCAAATACGTTCGCGATGAATTTGTGCAGCGCGGTTTCTATCGGCTCCAGGTCTGACGCCGGAAGATCGGGGACACGCTCAGGGCGCGATCCGGGAATTGGACCGGAATAGATCGTTTCGTGGATAGTGTCTGAAGAAGCCACTGCCACGGGAGGGTAGCCCGAGTGCTTTCAGGCAGCAAGATTACTGCTGGGAAACCTCTTGATTTCAGCTGCTTAGGCTGGCTTGGCGATGACCTTGCTCCCCCACTCGCGTTCGAGGTATGCCCAGGGCGTCTCGTGATCGTGAGTGAAAATCGTGAGCCATTTCTCCGGAATCGCCTGCTCGTAAAAGCGTTTGCGGCTCTCGATCGTTTCGAGTGGATATAGATCGTAGGCCATTACCCAAGTGAGGTCGAGGTGCCTGGTGGTCGGAATTAAGTCGGAGATGTAGCAGGCTTTTTGCGCTTCACTTTCCAGAATGATTGCCTGCATATTTCTCGTATGCCCGGGATAGATAACGACTGAGATTCCTGGCATGACGTCGCCCTCCCCATCGAGCAACCGCATCTGCCCATTTCGGATCAGTGGATCGTAGTTATCGCTTATGTAGCTCACGCGATCGCGTTCCAGTTGTCTGCTCCCGTGCTCCCACTCGCCTCTCTGCACGTAGTAGGTGGCGTTCGGGAAGGTGGGCTCCACTTCGCCGCGCTCGTTGCGAAAGGTGTTCCAGCCGCAATGATCGAAATGTAGATGCGAGTTGATGACGACCTCGATCTCTTGCCGCCTTACACCAACAGCCTCCAATTCGCGCAGCAGCTGAGCCTTGGCGTCGTAGATCTTTGCGAGCTTCTCCGGAAGTTTGTTGCCGATACCGGTTTCAATGAGCACCAATCGTCCAAAGGCGCGGACCAAGACCGCATTCGTGCCACAGGCGATTCGATTCAGAGCATCTGCCCGCACCTTTTTTTCCCATAATAGTTTGGGAACCACGCCGAACATTCCACCTGCATCAAGGTAATAGGTGCCGTCGGAAATGATTGTCAGTTCAAAGTCCCCTAATTTGCGTGTGGGGCGATCGGCGGCGCTCAACGACCACTCCCCTGCGAAGCAGAAGGCGAGAACGGCGGGTTGGAGGCGGCTATCTTGTCGGACGACCAGCCTAGCAGCTCGCTATCGAAAACGGCGCGAATGCGTTCGAATAGGACCGTTCGCGGAGCGGGGCCGGCAATGCCGTGAGTCTTGCGGGGAAACAGCAACACTTCGACCTGCTTTCCCGAATTGATAAATGCCTGCGCCAATTGCATGGTGTTCTGCATGTGCACGTTGTCGTCGCTGGTGCCATGCACAATGAGCAACCGGCCGGAGAGATTCGGAGCTGCAAGTTGTACGGAGCCTGCGCGGTATCCATCCGGATTATCTTTAGGCAATCCCATGTAGCGCTCGGTATAAATCGAATCGTAGTTGTGCCAGTCGGTTACCGGAGCCACTGCGACACCCGCTTTGAAACGCTTGGAGTGAGTGAGGGCATAGCTCGTCATGAATCCGCCATAACTCCAGCCCCACCAGCCCAGGCGGTTGCCATCCAGTTGCGGGAAACGATTCAGTGCCTGGTCAAGTGCAGTGAGCTGATCGTTGAGTTCCACTTTGCCGAATTCATGTCGCAGAGCTGTGGCGAACTTCCTTCCCCGGTATCCCATACCGCGATTATCGACGCGCAGCACCGCTACGCCGTCATGAGCCAAAATCTGATCGAAGAAGAACGTGGCTGCTCCCCAACGATCGTGAACCTCCTGTGCTTCAGGGCCGCCGTATGGATTCATCAGGAGCGGGACTTTCTGATCGGCCGATGCTCCCGGCGGCATTATCAGCTCACCATGAAGAACTGTCCCATCATCGGCGGTGAAGTCCACGAACTGCGGTCGCAGGATTTCATAGGATGTGAGCGGACGCGAAGTCCAGAACGCATTGCATGTTCCCGAAAAGGAACACAACTGCATTCGCGGTGGGGTGAGAAGCGCGGAGTATGTATCGACGTAGTACCGGCCTTGCTCAGGGAAGCTGGCTTTGTGCGCCCCGTCTTCGTGGGAGATTCGCTGCTTGCCTGTTCCATCCAATCTTATAGAAAACAGGTTCTGCTGCCGATCATCGCCCTCATTCGAGGTGTAGAAGATGGTGCTACTCTCCTCATCTATGCCGTCCACGCCGGTGACTTCGTAGTTGCCGCTCGTCAGCTGATGCTCAAGCTTGGCCGCCGAGTTCAGCGGATTGCTTTTGTTGAAGCTGTATAGATAAAGATGAGTGTGACCGTCGCGCCAGCTCTCCCACAGAAACTGGTCACCTGATTTGAGAACCCGAAACGTGTCATTCCACATGACCCATGCGTCGTCTTTCTCTGACAGCATGAGCTGCGAATGCCCAGTGGGTGTATCCACAAAATAGATATCGAGCTGGTTCTGATCGCGATTTAGAACTTGCACGTAAAGCACATCTTTGTTCACCCATCCAAAGCGGGGAATGTAGTAGTCGTTCTTGTTCTGCTTGCCCGCGAGGCCGGGGATGTTGATCCAATGCGTCCTGCCGCCGTTGGAGTCGATCACACCTACTCGCACCTCCGGATTTGGATCTCCCGCATTGGGATACTTCTGATGATCGACCGTCGGATGATCGGGAATGTAGTCCGTGATCGGATATTCGGGAACCTGAGCCTCATTCATCTGCAGGTATGCAATACGCTTTCCATCAGGTGACCAGAAGCAGTTGCTGCGCACTCCTAGTTCTTCTTCGTAGACCCAATCCACCTCGCCATTCAGGATGTTGTCGCCATCGTTCTCGTTGCTGAAGGTTAGTTGGTTCTCTTTCGAGTCTCCCGAAATGGAACGCACGTAGAGGTTGTGCTTGCGTACATAAGAAATCCGCTTGCCATCGGGAGAAAACTTGGGATCGCTGCTCGGATCGGCTCCCGAGGTAACCTCTACGCCGGTTCCGGATTCAAGCGTGTAGTACCAAAGCTGGCCTTTGGAGTCGAAGAGCAGGTGCTTGGAATCGGGGGCCCAATGGTACCCAGCGATGGAGTAACGGCTGCGCCGCTCGCGGTCACGATCGTCTTTGTTCTGCTTGCCGACGGTAGTCTCTGGAGGCGAAAGTGACGCCAGCTTTTCGGTTGCAACCAGAACTGCGGGTTTCCCGTTTGCGACATCGATGTAGTAAAGCTGTCCATGCTCTCCGGAATCGTCACGCAAAACATAGGACACGCGAGTTCCATCAGGACTCCATTTCACTGTTTCCGGTTCACGGCCCGTAACTCCGCCCGGAGCGAAGATCTCCGGAATGCTTGGGAGCCTTCGTGCTTCTTGTGCCGCAGAAATAACAGAAATGAAGACGACTGCTATCAATCGAAGTGACGTCAAGGGCATTGACTCCTTGGGCCGAACGAAGTGGAACGCAAAAGTGTAGCAAGCGCAGCTGCCATCGGTGGCAGCTCACCGAATCGCCAGGTACACAAAGGCGATTGAGGTGGTCTATACTTTCTGTCGGAAAAGGAGTTCGCCATGGTCGCTCTTCTTCCGATCCTGTTACTTGGCTTCGCCCAGTTCGCCCAACAATCTAGTCCTCTCGAGCAATCGACTCAGGTCGGCGAATCTGCCGTTTTGAATCATCCCAGCTTTACCCTTTTGTCGCCTTCAAAGGACGTCGCCGTGGTGCCGCGCCGAATCCTGATCGACACTGACGATCAAATTGAAGGTCAGAACCTCTGCTTCACAATGCGGACTTACCTCTTTCAACGGCGTAATGGCTTTGCTCCCGAACCGGTGGGAATGACGACTTGCCAGCCGGCGAGTGCAAGGAGGCAGAAGCGCGTCATGGGCAGGCCGAGGCTGATTCCGGCAAACTGAAGGGATTGTAACTAGTTACCTCGGATTCGGACTGCGATAGCGGGAAGTGCGCCCCTCGGTTCCGATCCAATCACCCCGTTCTGCTTGAAAATAGGGTATTTAGTTTGTGTTTTTACCGTTTCCCGCCTGTTTTTCGCTGCTTTCTACCCATATTCACTCCCCGAGGTACAAGACCTGAAGTTACAAACGTATGAAAGCTGAGCAGCTATACTCTACGGAGCTACTGGCATGCCGAGGTGTCTCGGCCTGACGGTTGGCTTTCCTTTTGTAGCGGGAAATCGAGCGGCTCAGATTTTTATTGTGCTGGAAATCGCGCCAAGGCTTGAGGCCGTCTAACCATTCAGCTCTGAGGTGAGCTGAACCTGGTTTGGAGTGTTTAACGTTGCGCCGCCTATGAAGCCGCCTATGAAGAAGATAACTCGGGAGTGCACCTTGCTGGCCATTAGCGTTGTGTTAACGCTGCTTGCTACAGCGTGCGAGACTTCGGAAAAGACCAAACCACGTACAACGCCAGTAGCCCGGGCGCAGGCTCCAACGCTTGTCGCTCAAGCCAAGAATCCTCAGGCCAGGCCTCCTGCTCCAGCGGCAACCGCGCCAAAGCCAGTACTTGATCCCGTCGACCGAATCATCCAGCAAGCCGAAAAGCAGTACCAGCAGGGCCAGCAGGAATACGCTGCCGGACATCTTGAAGGCGCGAAACAAAGTTTTGATAAGGCTGTAAACGTATTGCTTGAGGGTGAGATCGACGTCCGTTCCGACGAACGCCTCCAGCGTGAGCTCGATAAGATCACGGAAGGGATCAATCAGCTCGAAGTTGCCGCCTTACAGCAGGGTGACGGATTCACAGAGCAAAGGGCTCAGCCAGCTCCAATCGACGAAGCGAACGATTTAACTTTCCCGGTTGACCAGAACATAAAGGCCAAGGCGGAAGCGCAGGTGAAGGAAACCCGCTCTGATCTGCCCCTGGTAATGAACGATTATGTTGCCGGATACATCAATTTCTACTCCACTCGCGGACACGGAACTGTCGAACGCGCGTTAGTGCGATCTGGACGATATCGCGACATGATCCTGCGCGTTCTCAAGGAAGAGGGCGTTCCACAGGACCTGCTTTACCTTGCCGAAGCCGAATCTGGTTTTGAACCGCTTGCGCTGTCACGGGCTGGAGCGCGCGGAATGTGGCAGTTTATGGCCAGCCGGGCTAACGGATACGGTTTACAGCGAAGCTGGTGGATCGACGAGCGCCAGGATCCCGAGAAGGCCACCCGAGCGGCGGCACGTCATTTAAAGGACCTCTACAACCAGTTTGGAGACTGGTATCTGGCCATAGCGGCCTACAACTCCGGTCCCGGCAATGTTCAGCAGGCTGTGCGCAGAACCGGTTACGCCGACTTCTGGGAGCTATACCGCCGCAATGTCCTTCCGAGAGAGACCAAGAATTATGTTCCCATCATTCTGGCCTTTACTGTTATGGCTAAGAACCCCAAGCAGTACGGACTTGATGACGTCCAGCCAGCCCTGCCGCTTGAAACTGATAGCGTCCGTATCGATTATCCAGTCGATCTTAGGCTCATCGCGGAGTGCGTTGACAGCGACATCGGCCGCCTGACTGAGCTGAATCCCAGCCTTCTGCGCTTAACTACGCCCAAGGATTCCGTCTACGACCTCCGTCTTCCCGCCGGAACGAAGGAGAAATTTGCCCATGCGATTGCGGCGATCCCGTTGGATAAACGCGTCTCCTGGCGATATCACCATGTAAACTCCGGCGACACGCTGGACAGCATTGCGCGGCAATACCACACCACTCCGACTGCGATTCGGGGGGTTAATCAACTCCCAAGTGAGCAACTTCGCGCCGAAAGCAAGATTATTATCCCGGTCACCGTGGGCAGAATCGCCGGAACTGGGGCGCTGGCTTACTCCAGGAAGGCGACCCATTACAGAGTCCGCACAGGTGACACCGTAGCTTCGGTTGCGGATGATTTTGGCGTGCCTGCCGACCGTTTGCGGCGCTGGAACGGTCTGAAGGGCAATCACCTGACTCACGGAAGAATGCTCGTAATCTATCGACCCGTAGCTGCCGAACAGTCTGTCGTGATTAACAGTCCTTCGCGTCACTCGAAAGCCCGCCGCAAGTCCACCTCTTCGGCCCACGGCGCGCCCAAATCGACCCACAAAAATGCGACCACGGCGTCCCAATCCGCTTCCCAGAAGAGTACCTCGGCTAAGAGCTCTTCCTCTGACGGTTCGCAGCGCGCTGCTACAACAAGCACTTCGGCTGGTCTGCGCTAGGAAGTTATTAGTAATTCCTATATCTTCAACTGCATTCAAGTTGACACCGAAACAGAATGAGTTGCTATAATCCGCGCCTGCATCATTTTTGTGGGCGAGCATTCATCGCTGTCATGATGGGCTCCAAAATTCAGGAGGAGAAATGAGCTTCGACGATCAGACACTCTATGGCCGTAGTGAAGATGAAATGGACGATTACGGCGATTCCGGCCTGGACGAAGAGTCCATGGAGGAAGGCTATGACGAAGAAGAAGAGGAAGAGGAGGTGGCCGGCGGAGCCGGCGGTGGTGCAATGGCTCCTCGCTCCAGCGGCGGCGGAGGAATGACGGAATCATCCGGAGTGGGTGCTCCTGGCGGCGGTGGTGCAAGCGGCGGCGGTGGAGGTGCCCGACCAGCAGCAAAGAAGAAGAGCCCGGCCAAGAAGGCGGCAAAGAAGAAGAGTGCGAAGAAAAAGGCTCCGGCCAAGAAGAAAGCTGCGAAGAAAAAATCGGCAGCACGTCGCAGTTCCGGCGGGGCAAGGAAGAAATCTGCTTCGCGCGGCGGAAAGAAGAAAGCCAGCAAAGGTCGCAAGAAGAAATAGGCTGCTGAGTTCCGAGCGACCGTGTGCAGAGTCGCAGCTTGCTGTGTCTCTACACTCCTAACAGATCTGTAATATTACCGTGCTGTTGAACAATCTGAGTCAAAAGCAAAAGCCGCGATTTACGTCGCGGCTTCTTCTTTTGCAGAATGTCTTTTCCGATCGCGTTAGCGTTTGCCTTGAACGGCGTTGAGGCAACGTCCGTATAGCTCAATTAATTGCGCGGCGTAATCTTCAGGTTTGGGAGATGTTATTCCTGTGAACCCCGGAGTAGTAATGCGTCCATACTGTGTAGTGGAGGCGATGAATTTCATCATGTCGAGTGCGATATCTTCGTTGCGCCGGGAGCCAAACGTGGCGGGCAATGCTTCCATGAACACTTCTCCTCTAGAAATCTGGCAATTTCGATGCTAACACGCAGTAACTTTCGGAGCTTCGAGGCCGCGCAGCTTCGAAGCTGATTGGCATGAACAAGGCTCTGCTCATCTACAACCCGTTCTCTGGATTCCGGCGGCATCGGCGCGTTCATCAGGTCGAAGCCGCCGCGGATGAGCTGCGCCGCTCCGGAGTTGAAGCGAAGATCCTCCCATCAAGAGGTCCTTCCAAAGCCGGCGCCCAGGCCAAGGAAGCCCTTGAGGCTGGATACGACACCATCTTCGCCTGCGGCGGTGACGGCACCATTCATGACGTCCTCCAAGGCATGGTCGGCCATACCGAAGCCGCGCTTGGAGTCATACCGCTAGGAACCGCGAATGCTCTGGCTGCCGACTTGAAAATCCCGTGCGATCCTATGCGCGCTATCCAGCAGCAGTTGCAATATCGGCCCAGGACGATAGCGGCGGGAATGATCGAGCACTGTAACGACAAGTCGCCGAAGCGTCATCGTTATTTCACGGTGATGGCCGGCGTTGGACCGGATGCGCTACTGGTGTACTCACTATCAGCCGAAGCCAAGTCTCGTTTCGGAGTCGCTGCCTATGTAGCCAATTCACTTTGGGAATACATCACCTACCGCCATGCTCCGTATGAAATGACTGTGACTCGCGTCGACGGCAGCCAGGAGCAAATCAATACAGCGCAGGTAATGGCGGTGCGCATCGAAGACTTCGGCGGTCCGCTCAAAAAGTTTGCTCAAGGCGCCCAGCTGAGCCGTAACCATCTGCGCGTGATCGTCTTCCGCGGCGGCGTTCGTCTCTCTTATCCGGCGTATTTGCTTTCAGCTCTCTTCGGACTGCAAATCCGCATTCCCGGAGTGGAACTCATCGACGCCCGCGAGATCATCTGCCGCGCCATTCCCGGCCGCGAAGACCGGCGCGTGTACTGTGAAGCCGACGGCGAATGCCTGTGGCGGCTGCCGGTGCGCATCTCGATCCAACCAAATGCGTTCAGCCTGCTGATGCCAACGCAGTGACGTGGATCCGGCGCCCTGGGCCCGCCCTTCGTGTCTGCATCGAGGAATTCAGAATTTCGATCAATCCCCGTGTTCAAAGGACTTACAAGCCAGAATCCCCAAGCAATCCCCAGCCTCCTGGGGATTGATCCCCGAAGCTCCGGGGATCTCCGGGGATTAATCCCCGAACACTCCGGGGATTCAGCGGGGATCCTGTTTGCGCTTCGGGGATCAAAGATTATTCTCCTTGAGCGTCTTCTGGGCGAGGCGTAGTCCGTCAAACAGCACGCGGGCAGTCTTCTCTTCGATAGCTTTACTGGCGAGCAGTCCGCAAACTCGCATCACGGCAAGCTGGATGCTCTGCATGTCTTCGAGCACAGGCAGTTCTGCCGCCTTGGCTGCAGCCTCAGACTCGCGATGTTTCCGCGTTTCACCATGGAAGTAGCAGAGTTGCGTGCTCTTGATGGCGGGTGAACCACACTGCTCGCCATTTGTCTTGATGTGCTCGCATCGGGGCGCTTCGTCCGCAAGCTTCAGCTTGCGTCTTTGATTTGCAAGACGAACAAGCTTTGCTTTCGCGCGGTCGATCTCCGCGAGGAAAAGCTCGCAGTCATTTAGTTCGTCGAGAAATTCATCCACCTCCTCGGCTGACATCTCGTCGAGACGCGCCGCAGCCTCGGCATCCACTCCCACCAGCTTTGCCAAGGATTCGTAGTCTTCCTCGGTGTTGAGGTTCTCCGCGTTTTCGGTAACCAACTGATCATCCGACATCGTTGTCTCCTTCCTGTTAGCGGTTCATCGGTTTGCCCACAGTCACGTTCTCACTGCATTCAATGGTGACTGATGACGATGCGGCGGCCTCAGGCGCGAGTGCGACGGTGGACCGATGCGAGATTGGCCCTTTGATTCCATATCACTTTGCTGCTGGCGAGTCCTGTAGAACTCGACTGATGCCATCCTTTGCTCCTGGCCTTGAACCAAAATCGAAGCCATTCCGCATTGGTACTTCGAATCGAGGAGACTGGTCAAGACGTTCTACTCCCACAATCCGTCGTTCCATCTCGGGAATCAGCTCTAGAAAATAAAGCAGTTGGGGAAGTGTCCGTTGCTCGGTGATATGCCCGTTAGGCAGGTGATTGAATCGAAGTGGGTTAGAGTCCCCATTTAGAACGACGGAATTTCATCCGTTGCTCTAAAAAAGTTGTGGAAAACGTAAAAATATGCAAATAGCGATAGCCAATAGGCAAAAAATTAGCTATCTCCATGGATCGGCTATCGCTGAGGGCTGGATGCAGTCTTTAGCCCGTTGCCGATCGCCTATTGTCTAGTACCTACCCTAAAGTCTTCACCTAACGTGCTACTCCTCCTGTTACCTAATTCAGCGACTCTGGATTGATTTCCGCGTGGCTCGGCGGGATACTTTGTTCATGAACTCGCGGCAAATGATAGTCGGACTGTTGCTGGCCGTGGGTATTGCCGTTCTGGTGCTCCTCATCACGCCGGTTGTGCACGTTCCATACATCGTGTTACACGGACCGATGACTGCGCTTCGCGCTCAACGCGCGGCAGCGCTGTTCAACGCGATCCTCAGTGCATGCGCCTCGCTTTTCGTCGGCTCGCTCTTCGCGCTTCGGGGTCTGGGAACGACTCTGGAGCGGGCAAATATCACTTTGGAGTTATCGAGTCCGCCGCCGCATTTAAGTTGCAGCTTGCGCTGCTGATCCAGCATCTCTGAACTGTTGTTCTCTGGCCATTGTTTTATGCCCGTAACCAACTGGATCTGTCTGATCCAAAGGAGAGGTTTTATGAAGTTCCGCGCGTCGTTATCTACATTTGTTTTAACTCTCGCAGCCGCACTGCTTCTGGTCACTGGCTGCGCCAAGAAGCCGGTGGCTGCCAAAGTTGAGGCGCCTCCGCCGCCGCAGCCACAGCCGAGCGTCAGCTTAAGCGTCTATCCGCAAGAGATTAAGAAGGGAGAATCGGCAAAGCTCACGTGGGAAGCTAAGAATGCTACCGATGTCACGATCGAGTCGCTTGGTTCGATCGACCTGAACGGTTCGATGTCCGTGAATCCGGCCGAATCCACGACCTATCACATCGTTGCCAAAGGTCCGGGCGGAAGTTCCGATGCCACCGCTCGGCTGACAGTCAGCGTTCCGCCTGCTCCAGTAACCGCGGTTGTGCAGCCAAGCTTGCGTGAACTCTTCGAGCGCAATGTGAAAGACGCTTTCTTCGCCTATGACTCGTATGACATCGACTCTGAAACGTCGCAGATGCTTTCCTCAAACGCGAACTTCCTGCAGGAACATCCGGAGCTGACGTTCACGGTAATAGGCCATTGCGACGAGCGCGGATCGGAAGAATACAATCTGGCTCTGGGCGCCAGCCGCGCTGAAGCGGTGAAGCAAGCGCTGGTGAAGCATGGTGTTGGCGGCAACCGGATCGCAACCAACAGCGTTGGCAAGGAGCAGCCGTTCTGCACCGATTCCAATGAGGAGTGCTGGCATTTGAATCGACGCGGCCACTTCACAGTCCCGCAGTAAACCATTTCTCCAGTAAAAGGGGCTGCGGCAGCGGCCCCGCCTTCTTTACATAGCTCTGTTCCTTTGCTGCCGGCCCGCAGCTTTCGATTCCTGACCACTCCGCCAACTTGTGCCAAATCTAACCATGTAGCCCCTTATCTCGAGCAGGGACCCGAGCGCCAGCTCGGAATATTTCGTTGGGGAGGTTTACTCATGAGGAATGCGATCCTCGCGCTAGCTCTGACCTTCGGTTTGTGTGGATTAGGACTCGCGCAAAGCACCAGCCAGCAACTACAAATCACAAATGGACCGACTATAGAAGGAGTGGGAGACAACTGGGCGATAGTGGCCTGGACCACGAACGAAGGCTCCAGTTCCGTGCTCCATTATGGAACTGATCAAAACAATCTGAGCCAGACCGCACAGCAGGACTACCAAAAATCAGATTCGTCACAGGGAGCTAATCACCGCGTACGAATCGATAACCTGCAGCCCGGCACGACCTATTACTTCAAGGTGGATTCTGGCCAGGGACAGCAGTCTGGAACCACGGCCAGCAGCAACACCGGCCAATTTACGACGAATCAACCCGGACAGCCGTCCCAAAATGGGCAAGGCGCATCATCGGGCAACCTGCAGATCACCCAGACCCCGAATATACCGCGCATAGGCGATACCTGGGCGGTCGTAACCTGGACGACCAGCACCGGAGGCAGCTCGGTCGTGCACTATGGCACTGACGCCAACAGTCTGAGCCAAGTCGCGCAATCGCCATATGCTCAAGGCACGAATGAAACGCGTCATCGCGTGCGCATCACCGGCCTGCAGCCCAATACGACCTATTACTTCACGGTCGACTCGGGCCAGGGACAAGGCACGGGCACTTCAGCTGCGAGCAGCGTTCGACAGTTCACTACCAAGCCGCAAGGACAGCAGTAGTCCGGCAGATGAGAAAATAAAACGCGCTGCTCTCCTGAGCAGCGCGTTTCTTTTCTTCAAATCGAAGCCTTATGGATTGTAAAATCCACGATTCTTGCTATACGGAGCGTCGCCGGGCGTGCCGCGACGGAAGTGTCCTGATGGAATCGACTTCCCGTCGCGTTCGTGCGCCAGCAGCTCGATAAACCAAGCCTCGTGCTCGACTTCTTCATTGAGGATCCGGGCCGCCATATCGTATGTGCGCGGGTCTTTGCCGAAGGTCATATCGCAGATTTCGCTCCAGCTACGGATTGCGCAACGTTCCGATTCGAGTAACAACGTGAGAATGTTTACTACCGTGGGCGGATTGGGCAGCTTTGCCGCCTCGCATCCTGCCTGGTCGTGGAATGCGGGCAGATCGTTGGGCAATTCGCCGCCGAGTTCGTAAATGCGCGGGACGATCAGTTCCCAGTGGGCGCGATCTTCCAGGCGGGCATCCTCGCAAATTTCTTTGTAGTCTTCGTACCCGGCCAGGTGCATACGCAGAATTGTGTAGTAGTAATAGGTGCTGGCGAACTCTGCGGCTGCATTCGCGATCAGCATCTTGATCAGTTTATCGACATCGACACCGCGTGCGCGTATTACCTCCACGCCGACGCGCGCGGAAACATCGCCGTGTTTGACGACTGCGCCTTTAGCCATAACTTTCCTCCGCACAAGAGACTAAAAGCCGGGCCACGATAGGTCTAATATATCGTTACTATGTTTGTCATAGGCAAAACACATCGGTAGATTTGGTAGAGAAGCAGCATAGTGCTTCTTCACCCGTCAGATTGGAATTCATGGAAGTTCATCAACTTCGTTATTTTTGTGCGGTTGCTGAATCCGGCAACTTCACGCGCGCTGCAGAGGCGACGCGAGTCTCTCAGCCCTCGCTCTCACAGCAGATTCACAAACTCGAAGATGAACTTGGAGCGAAGCTCTTTGACCGCCTGCCGCGATCGGCGCGTCTAACCCAATTCGGTCGGGCCTTTCTTCCAAAAGCTCAGGCCATTCTGCGGCAGATTGGCGAAGCTCGTGTCGAGATTCGAGAGATGGCCAGCGCAGAGAGTGGAGAAGTCGTGCTGGGAGCGATCCCAACCATTGCGCCGTATCTGCTTCCGCCGATGCTGAGCAGCTTCGCGCGTCAGCACCCCAGCGTTTCCGTCAGCGTAGTGGAGGAGATTACACCGACGCTGCTGGAACGTTTGCACAAAGGAACAATCGATCTGGCATTGCTGGCGCTGCCAGTCTTAGGCGACGAGTTGATTTGCAACGAGTTGATGCAGGAGTGGCTATACGCTGTTTTGCCGGAGAAGCATTCATTAGCAAGCCGACGCTCACTTACGCTTGATAATCTGCGAGACGAGTCATTCCTCTTGCTCAAGGAAGGACATTGCTTCCGTGAGAACGCGCTACAGGCGTGCCGTCAATCTCGGATCAATCCCAAAGTGGTCTTCGAGAGCGGGCAGTTCGCGACGATTCTTGCGATGGTTTCGGCTGGGATGGGAGTCTCAGTTGTCCCGCAGATGGCGGTGAGCGTTACGCCTGGCTGCCGATTCGTCAAGATCAGCGACAAGCGCAGCCAGCGACGCATTGGCGTTGTGCGCCTGAAGTATCGATATCCCACGAGGGCGCAAGTCGCACTGCTGGAGCATTTGCGGAGAAGGGCAGTAAGCAAGAGGCAGTAAGCAATAGGCGAAAGGCAAAAGCAAATCGGACCAAGGCGTGATCGAGCCGGTGTGGCTAACCTTCTTATGAGCGTGTATCGTCGGAGATGATTTTTCGATAAGCGTCGATAACATTGCCTTGATTGAACGCAGCTCTCTAGATAACGCCTCGTATCTTTCCGATCTCACAAATCCGAGGTCGCGAGCAATCAGCAATTCGCAATCAAGCTCGGATGCAGATCCCAAGGCAATTTGAAGAAAACGTCGGAAATCGGGATCTCCTCCTCTTCCGCAACCCTCCGCAATGTTTGCTTCAACGGAAACGCAGCAGCGCCGTATCTGGCTCGTCAGCCTTTATCTCTCCTCAGTGGGGAATCCCACTGCCTATCGCCTATTGTCTATTGCCGACAAGAACGCTCGTAATGAAATCCAACGCCCTAGGATCGTTCGATTGTCCCAGCCAGAACACCGCCTGCTTCCTCACCACCGGATTCCTGTTATTTCTCGCCACCTCGATCAGCTTCGGAACGCCCTCATGATCGGGAAGCTGCGATAGCGCGAACACTGCTTTCTTCTTCACGTCTGTATCGGGATCGTTTTCGATGGAATCGTTGATGACTCCCGCGACTTTCCTTCCCGCCTTCTGTGCCAGCCAAAAGAGCGCCTGTCCACGGACACGTGAGCTGGAATCTTGCTTCGCGACGTGGATTAGCTCTTCTTCGGCTTGCGGTTCCTTGCTCTGGCTCAGGGGGAAAGTTAGTTTGTCGCGGAAATGATCATCGGGATCCGATTCGATCAGCTTTTTCAGAGTTGCATATCCATGTGCTCCGCGTGCGACTCCCAGCCAGAAGGCAGCGTGCTCGCGAATCTTCTCCGGATAGTCCGCTGCGGTAAACCGATCGAGAGTCGTATCGGCAGAGGCATCGGCGTGCTCGGCAATGCCGTCGAGTGCGCGTTTACCCAAGTGGCTATCCCCATCTCTCGTCACCAACGTGCCTAAGTACGCGATGCTCTGCTTCGGATCAGCTCCGGTCACGATCGTCACAGGAACGCCGCCGGCGTCGATCGCGCAGTTTTCACTGAACAGGCGAATACTGCCGATCTTCTTATCTTCCACGCGATACAGCACGGTAAGGCTCTTCGTGTCGGCGTCGTCGCAATCATCGCGTGACCCCGAAAAGCTGTTGTGCTCGGATTCGAGGCGACAGGTTCCGCAGCATCCGCGCTCCTGCCAGCCTCCATCGAAGCAGCAGATCGTGCCGTGCCCCGCAACGGCAGGAACCGCGTAGCCGATCCACGCGATCCCGTTCTGGGCGGCGGCATAAGTTGAGATTTGCTGCTGCAGGTGCCCGGAAGCGGAAACCGTTTCCAGCTTGGCATTGCGAATTTGCGAAGGTTGGGTCTGTGAACCTTCCAAGTGCGCAACCTGGGCGGTAACCAAGCAGGAGCTAATTAGAATGGCGAACGCAAATAGCCTTTGCATGATGTCTCTCCTTACTTGTTCAGGATCTCCATCAAATAATCGGTAGCCTCGCGGTTGCCCATCACCGACATCTTCTGTACCAGCTCGCGCTTCAGTTCCGGATTAGTCTCTTTGCGGGCCAGTTCCACCAGCGAATGTGCATCGCCCTTGATGAAGAGGGCGTTGATTACCACACTGCGGACATCGGGGTTCTGATCGTTCTGATAGATCTTCGTCAGCGTGGCGCTGCTGCCGCCGGAAATACCAAGATCCTTGATCGCTTCCATCCTCAGCTTGGGATCGGAATCGCTGAGCGCGACCTTCTCCTGCAACTCGGTATCGCCGGAGACGATCGTCGAGTGCAGGACCTCGCGTTTCATATCGGGATTGGTGGTTTTGTTGTAAAGATCTCGCAACTGCTGCTGGCAACCGCCAACTCCCATGGCCTTAATGGCTGCATGAACCACTTCAGGGTCCTTTTCGTTTGCAGAAAACCCTGAAAGTTGAGTGCAGCCGCCGGAGACACCGAGATCCTTGAGCGCCTCAGCCCGCATCTTCGGATCGGGATCGCTCATCGCGACTTTCTGTTGCAGCTCAGTGTCGCCAGAAACGATCGTAGAATGCAGAAGATCGCGTTTTACTTCGGAATCAGTCACTTTGTTATAGAGATCGCGGACCTCGCTTTTGCAGCCGGCGATGCCCATGGAGTGGATCGCTTCTTTCACCAGCTGCGGATCCTTTTCAGGAGCAGACAAAGTCAGCAATTCGGTGCAGCCGCCGGAGATACCCAGGCTGTGAAGGGCAGTCTTCTTGGCTTCGACGCTGCTGCTTCCCTGGTAAATCTTCATCAGGGTGTCGTGGTTCCCGCTGATGCCGAGATAGTGAATTGCTTTCTTCTGCAGCTCAGGATGAAGTTTGCCGGTTGCGATCTGGAGCATCAGATCGCGAGCGCGCTGACTGTCACTCTGTGAAAGAACAAAGAGCGCTTTGTCCAGAACCTGGCCTTCGCATTGCCCTGAATTCCCGCCGTTATTTAGAAGCTTTTCGATAATCGGTACCGCGCGGTCAGGATCGCTGTTCATGAGGCTGTTGACGGCCAGCAGCTTCAGGTCGCAATCAGACTCTTGATCCGGTTTTACTGTCTTTCCTTGTTTACGAAGGATTTCCTGCTCGAGGGCTCCCGCATCTTTGATCCATTGGCTGCGTGGGTACTCTCGTCTTAGTTGTGCAATGGTTTTGAGTGCTTGCGGGTCCTGCCCAAGCTTGTCTTGTGCATAGGCTTGCCAGTACAACGCTTCGTCCACATGGGCGCGCCCGGCCTTTACAACTTGGGAATAAGAGTCGAGCGCCTTTTGCCACTGTTCCTGGTAGATGGCATCCTTACCGGCTGCAAGCGCGTCGTCGACGCGATCTCCGCTCTTCTGCGGCTGAAAACTGGAGATCGCGCCGGGTGGAAGATCGTCGGTTTGCGCTGCGGCGGCGCCGCCGAGCGTGATAGTGAGAATCAGGATGAAAATTATGAATGATGTTGTTTTTTTCATTTAGTGGTTGCCTTGTAATACAGATGTATGCGCGAAGCTGAACAGAACCAGCGGCGGTAGCCGCTGGGTGCGTCTATGCATGGAACTGCTTGACTGATGCGATGCTGGTTTTGACTCACTGACCCAGCGGCTACCGCCGCCGGTTCTGCTAACGCGGGCCTCACGATGACAGTCTTGAAGATGGGGTGTCGTAATGCCATCCTCATAACCTCGCATCTCCTGCGCTCTTCGGCTTTCCCGATTCCGCTCGGCTGCGCGCCTTAACTTTCGATTCAATGACACGCACCTTGAACAGCACCCCCTGCGACTCGATCCGCTGCTGAAGCTCTTCCAGTTCTTTTCCCGAAACGGAATCAGGATGGTGGGCGATATCGATCAGCACGCGCTCTACCTGATCGAGCACATTGGCGATCTCGGGATCCTTGTCACGCTGGGCGGTCTGCCGGTAGAGCCGGTTCTCGTTGACCAGGGTCTGGGCAAAATCGCGCTCCGCGGAGATATCGACTTTGCCTTCGGCGCGAGTGTTGGCCAGCTCCACCAGAATCATTTCTGTACGATCGAGGTGATCGCCCACCGCGACCATGAGCACCCGGTCCTTGCCTGACGGCGATTGTTTGTTAACAACCTGGGTTGAGCCGGGCTGCTTAGGTCCCGAAATTCGGCCAAGGAGGAACGCACCAACGATGATCGCCGCCAGTGCCCCGGCAATCGCCCAACGGCGAGGTTGAAGAACAGCTGCCCATGCCGAGCGCCTTGGAGCCTCGCTTTGCTCGAGCCGTGGTCGCAACGTGCTCCAAAGCTGAGCTTCGTAATCTGCCGGACGGTCAGGCACCGGATAATCGATCGCGGAGAGTGTTGCTCGAAGCTGCGCGAACTCGGCGGCACACTCTTTGCACTCAGCAAGATGACGATCGAGGGCCGCGGCTCTCGGAGCGTCGCCGTAGAAGTAGAGAACCAGATTCTGCTCGCTGGGGTGGTTCATCGCGAGCCTCCTCGCAAGCCGGGAGTCACGAGTGGTTCTAGTTCGGTACGCATTTTTTTGACTGCACGAAAAATTGTGTTCTTCACTGCTTCCTCGCGAACTTTCAACACAGCGCCGATCTCGGCGATCGAGCGGCCCTCAAAATGGCGGAGGACGAATGCCGTGCGCTCGACATCGGTAAGACGCTTCATGGCGCCGGCCACACGCTGTCGCAGCTCGGAGCTGAGCAGCATGCGCTCCGGTCCAGGCTGCGGACTGGCATAGTCAAGCGTCCGCTCCTCTGGATTGGCATCGTCGTCGCGGGCGTCGCTCTCCACGATGTGAGTCTTGTCCTGCTTCCGCTTGGCGAGCAGATCGAGGGCGCAGTTCGAGGCGATGCGATAGAGCCAAGTAGAGAAGGTGGAGCGGGCCTCGAAGCTATCGAGTCGCTTGTAACAGCGCAGGAAGGTCTCCTGCACTACTTCATCCGCGTCGTGTTCATTGCCGGTCATGCGATATGCCAAGCCGAAGACCTTGCGTCCGTGACGGTCCACCAGCACACGGAACGACTCGTGTTTGCCGGCGAGCACCTCATCAACGGCCGCCCGGTCGGTAAGCTCCATTCGCAGGATTAGACCAGCTTCGGGAGGAAGGGGTTAGGGGAGATTTGAGCTCGTCTAGCTCTGCAGCCATAAATATGGCAGAATACTGGCATGCGTACTACAGTCGACATCCCCGATCCTGTGTACCGCCAGCTAAAAAGCAAGGCAGCGAGCGAGGGTCGCTCCGTAAAGGAACTTATCCTGCGGGGCGTCGAGCACGAATTAGGCGCAACCGCGAAGAAGAGGAAGCATCGTGTAGTGGTTCCTATCATTAAGTCCAAACAACCAGGCAAATTGGAACTCGATAATGCCAAGATCTTCGACCTCATTCCTTTTCCCTGACGTAAATGTTTGGGTTGCGCTGACGTATCAACGACACACACATCATGAAGCGGCGGCTCGGTGGCTGGCGAGCCTCGGAGATGACGATCGCTTGCATTTTTGCCGCGTTACTCAAGTGAGCCTGCTGCGACTTCTCACTACGGAAGCGGTCATGGGCGCAGCGGATGTTTTGAGCCCAGTCGAAGCCTGGAAAGCTTACGATCAATGGCTAGCGGATGATCGGGTGTCTCTGTTGGCGGAACCTCCAAACATAGACTCGCCCTTTAGGGCCCTTACCAAACAGGGCCATTCGGCCCCCAAAGACTGGGCCGATGCTTACCTAGCCGCATTCGCCTCGGTTGCAGAATTACAGCTCGTCAGCTTCGACCAGGGATTTCGCGGGAAAGTGAAAAGTTTGCAACTTCTCTCAATCTGAACTTCTAAGCGCGCTGAAGAGATAGGGCTGGAATCAGCAGACCTGCCAGAGTGTAGGCCAATGCGCCGCAGAAAAATGTAACGTTCAGCCCGAAGTGAAGGGCGATCACCATCGCCAGCACCGATCCCAGAACGCTGGCAGATGCATTCATGGCCCACGCCCACTCGGTGAGTCCAGTTGTCCCAATTGAGGACTGGTCGAGCAATCGCAGTCCCGTCGGAAAGGGCATGCCCATTACGAAGCCCAGCGGGACGATTAGCGCTCCGCTCACCAGAAGCTTCACGGCGAAGTTCAGGCCCACCAGCGATCTCAGGATAATGGGCAGAAGCGACAGATAGACGACTACCGCGATAACAATGATCAGCAGGATGGGCTTGAGAGCGCGTGTTCCCACGTCCAGGCGTCGCGCAGTGAGACTTCCGGCGCCGCTGGCCAGCAGCATAAGAAAGATGACGACTGTGAGCGCATACGTGGGGTGTCCAAGGAAAAGAACGAAGCGCTGGATCAGCGTAATTTCCACGAGGATGTAACCGAGTCCTACGGCGATGAAATAACTCAACCGCAGGATTCTGGGATGGGACGCCTGCGGTTCATAGGCCAGTGGAATCAGAAGAAAAGCAAGAACTGCAAGCAGAGAGATCAGCAGCACCATTCCCAGAATGACAATGCCGAGGTTTACGCGCCAGTCCATGCCTCCACGCGTACCGCGCAAATCTGCGATCGCGTTCGCCGTCTTGAGCGTGAAGAAGAAGAATGGAGAGGAGTCGAAAACTGGAGCTACGTTGTATTGATAGTTGGCAGCGAATCCTCGGGGATCGTTGGAGCGTATGAGCCGGGCAAAGGCATTCTCGGGGTTTTCATTGCCGGGAAGATAGAGGCTCACGAGCTTCGGATGTGAAGTCACGTGCGCTCGAACTGCATTGACTTCCCCTGCGGTGAAGGGAGCTTTCTTCGCGAGCACAATCACGGGACGGCCGTCCTGATCGAGCGGCCCGTCGGAGGCGACGATGAAGTTTTCTCGCGGATCTGTAACGCCGAGTTGATGCAATGCTTCCGTTGCCTGCGAGACAACGCGCAGGGCTTCGCGAGGCTGGCGAAACTCCCAACGTGTAATCGCGATCATTCCGTCCGGACGCAGGTGATCGAAATATTCGCGGAACGCTTCTACCGTGTACAGATTGTTCTCGCTCAGCGCATACGCTCCCGCGGCCGTTGAGGCCCAGGTGTCGACCAGCGTCATTTGCACAACGTCATATTGATCGCGGCTGCTGCGTAAATACGAGCGCCCATCGGCGACATGAATGTGAACGTCTGCGAGTTGGTAGAGATGGTGGGCATAGTCAGCGTACCGATTCCGCATGATCGTGTTCGCGATGAGGGGATTTATCTCGATGCCGGTTACGTTCCTGCTGCCATTCGCGATGGCGCGCAGCACGTCAACTCCTCCGCCTGGGCCGATGATGGCGAAGTCGCCGCGCGGGCGCAGTACGTTAGCGAGTGAAGGAGCCGCGTTCATGAGGTCGGTCTTCCAGTTGAACGGGGAAGACTGCTTCCAGGTTCCCGGATTGGAACCCACAGGCACGTCCTTGGCCCATAGCCCCGGATCAACATTCATGATGGCGGTCGAAGCGTCTGCATCGATGACGATGTATTTGGCGAGCCCAACCTGGTCAACCTCGACGCGCGATAAAGCGTTCCAGCGGGCAAACTGCACCCAGGAGGCGTCGCGGCGCAGTCCCTTGGCATAGATGATGTCGATGATTTTGCCGCTGTGGTTTGCTGCGATGAGCACGGCGTAAGCAACTGCAATGACGATGGAGACTGTTTTCTGTCGATCAGTGCCACTGAACAGCCTCGCAGCAATGGCCATTAGAACGGCTGCACAGAGCACAGCGTTCGGTGCTCCGAGAACGTTAAGTATTGGCACAAGCATCAGGCAGGCAAGCGCGCCTCCGATGAGGTCAAATCCATACAGACGCGATATTTGCGCAGTTTCCCGCGCGAAGACCACCGAGAAGAGCAGGCCGGTAATGAAGAAGGGAACCGCTGACACCAGGTAAATCACAGTAAGCTTCTCGAAATTGCGCAGCTCCAGACTTAACGACACCGCCGAGTGCAGCACCACTTCAAGAACCACAAGCATGATGACTGAATTCGTTGCCAGCAAACTGCTGCCCAGTCGCTCGATGCTCCATTGTGAAAGTGTGGTGCGGAAAAGATGCGCAAAGACTCCGCCTGCGCCGAGTCCGAGCAGTGCCACCGAAATGGCGAGGAATGCAAAGTGATAGAAGAGCACGACTGAAAATAGTCGTGTAAGCGCGAGTTCAAGCAGCAAGCTGGCGCAACTAACGACCGCAATAACCAGCGGAAGGCGAAGACTCGCGGTGGCTGTGGTCGTGGGTTCTGCCGGAGCGACCAGCGCGGAGTCGGACATCAAGTGAACATATCAGATTGAAGAGGTGGGCTTTGCCAGCCGCGGGAACAATCATGAGGTGGGCTGCGTAACATGATAGGAGATGTGTGATGTTCAGTCTGTTCGCATTCTTCTGCGCCGTGGTGCTGTACTTCGCGCCCGCGATCGTCGCTCATCATCGGCGGCATGAGAGCTCGGGCGGCATCTTTCTAGTCAATTTGTTGCTCGGCTGGTCCATCATTGGCTGGATCGCGTGCTTTGCGTGGGCTTGCAGCGGAAACACGCGCCGGCAGGTGGTCATACTGCCACCTGAACGCTATCGCTGATTCTCCGAGTGCACCGCCGACTTGGTGGTCTCCATACTCGGCGCCTCTGAGCTTGGGTACATACGACCTTGTTCAAGGCGGAATTCTCGACCTCTCCAAGTGACCTTATTACCTGCGTAGCTCGCAAACCAGATTGCTACTCCGAAAAAATCTCGAACAGGCAGTAGCCATAGATTCCGAATTACTTTCTGATCATGCAAGATTCCAATGCCGACGCTCAGTGCAACTGCACAACGTGTAACTAGAGCCGTCGCGAGCAGCGTCCAGCACCACCAATTGTTCGGAGTAATCATGGCGAGAAGAATTGCCCAGGGCAGAGCGTAGGTGAATATCAGTCCGCGATAGCCCGAAGGACGGGAGACGCGCATAGTCCGCGCCCAGCGGAGTTGATGCTGCCAGAATTCTGGGAAAGAGTAAGCCGGGATCGAGGTCTCAACCACCTCTTGGGAGAGTTCCACTTTGAATCCGGCGTCGGCGACACGCTTCCCAAGCTCGTAGTCATCAGCCAGGAAGTCAACCACGGCAGGGAAGCTGCCGATCCTTTCGAGAGCTGAGCGGCTCATGGCTAGTGTTGAGCCGAGGCCGAACCTGAGCGCGTGATCGAGAAGCCGCGCTGTCAGCACTCCAGGAGCGAAGTCGGTCGCGATCCCAAGGGCCTCTAACCTGGAGCCGAGTGTCTCAGCAGGAGCGCCTTTGTAAAGACAGGTAACCATTCCTACTTTGGGATCACGGAAACCCGCGATTACTGTTTGCAGATAAGTAGGCGAAACCTTGATGTCGCCATCGTTCACCACGATGTATTCATATTTCGCGCGGCGCAAGAGATGGATCAGATTGCTGACTTTGCGATTTGAGCCAAATACCTCTTCGCAGACTAAGAGAGTGATATCTCGATTCGGGAATTCCGCAGCCAGCTTGCGGACTAGCTGAGCCGCATCGTCATCCGCGTCATTGACGCCGAATAGAATTTCATAGGTTCCATACTCCTGTTGGCAATGGCTCCGAAGCGCGGAGTACGTGTGACTGTCTGCACCTTTCAATGCCTTCAAAATAGAAATCCGTGGAAGTGAAGTTGAGGCGAGTATTGGCGCCTTTTCGCGCTGAAACTCGCGAGCGCTCCACAAAGCGATCAGGTAGAACGCAATCCCACAGAGAGTGAGCAGTGCAAGCGCGGCTTCGAGGGCGAGATGCAGCATTGGCAACTGGCGTGGCTCCGATTATCGCAGGTAACATCAGCCGGATAGGCCATGACGAACTTCGGAGCTGAGCTTCCTGCCCAATCGGGATTTCTGATTGCTGGAGAGTGGATCGATGACGGTGCGCTCGTCAGTATCCGGTCTCCATACGATGCTCGTGAGATTGGTGTAACCCGCCTTGCCAGCCGCAAGTACTTGGAAAATGCGATCGCGTCTGCTGTGCAAGCCTTCGCTCAAGTGCGCGAGCTTCCTTCGTTCAAGCGAAAAGACATTTTGCTTAAAGTCGCGGAAGGGATCCGCTCTCAGGCGGATACTTTCGCGCGACTGATGGTCCTCGAAGCCGGCAAGCCGGTGAGGGCTGCGCGAGCAGAGGTCGATCGCGCGGTGCTGACCTTCACGACTGCGGCTGAAGAGGCTGTCAGAATTTACGGGGAGTACCTGCCACTCGACTTCATTCCTGCTGCGGAGGGACGCTGGGGGATCGTTCGCCGCTTTCCTGTCGGGCCGATCGCTGCGATCACGCCTTTTAATTTTCCCCTCAACCTGGTGGCGCACAAGCTTGCACCAGCGATCGCGGTGGGCTGTCCGGTCGTGCTCAAGCCGGCGCCACAGACTCCGTTCTGCTCGTTTCTGTTGGCTAAGTTGATCCTGGAAGCGGGATGGCCGTCAGCCGCGCTGAGTGTTCTCCCTCTGACTAATGAGGACGCGGGAGTTCTTGTCGCAGACGAGCGGATCAAACTGTTAAGTTTTACAGGCAGTGCGGCTGTTGGTTGGCAGCTCAAGAGAAATGCGGGAAAGAAGCGTGTGCTGCTCGAGCTGGGCGGCAACGCTGCGGTCGTTGTTCATCATGACGCCGACCTCGAGCAGGCGGTTTCGCGGTGCGTATCTGGAGCCTTCACCTACGCTGGACAGAGCTGCATTTCCGTTCAGCGCATCTTGGTGCATGCCGAGATCTTTGACCAGTTCACTGCGCAGATGGTCGATGCCGCCGGTCGACTACGCGTTGGAGATCCGGCGGATCAGAAGACGGAAGTCGGTCCGATGATTCGAGCGTCTGATGTACAGCGTGTGGAGCAATGGATTCAGGAAGCCATCTCTGGTGGAGCGAAATTGCTTTGCGGAGGCAAGGCCAAAGGTTCGATTCTGCAGCCTACACTGCTTTCCGCGACCAAGGCGCAGATGAAAGTCAACTGCGAGGAACTGTTTGGACCGGTTGCGACCATCGAGCGCTACCAGGACTTCGATGCTGCTCTCGCACAAGCGAACCAGACTCGTTATGGGCTGCAAGCGGGACTCTTCACGCGGGACGCTGGATTGATCTTTCGTGCATTCGAGAAGCTCGATGTAGGAGGTGTGATCGTGGGCGATGTGCCGACCTTCCGCGTAGATCCGATGCCATACGGCGGTGTGAAGGATTCGGGACTTGGGCGAGAGGGTATTCGCTACGCGATGGAGGAAATGACCGAGCGCAAGCTGCTCATGATCTCTGGCCTGTAAGAAACGAGAGGCGAACACGAAGTTCACGAAGGAAACAGCGAAGGTCACGGAGTGAAACTTGACGCTTCGTGACGTTCGTAGTCCGCAAAAACTTTTCGCAAACGCTTTGCAGAAAATTCTCGCCTGTTATAATCGTCCGTTTTATTCCTGAGTATTGTAACTAACTGGTCGCAGTTTCAACTGGTGCACTCCTATTGGCTGACGTCAGTCTTGCGCGGCCTCACCGTGCCCCTTACATGAGAGTCAGGACACGTTTCGATGCCACAAGTTTTTAATCGAGGTGCCAACGGGCTTGCACGGATGAGCCTTGTCATCCTGGGGCTCGTCGTCACTAGCTTGGCGCTCACGCTGAACGAACTGCAGCGTTCTCCCTACCTTACCAAGCAGGGTGAGCGGTTGGAGCAGCCGGTTCCGTTCAGCCATCAGCACCACGTTGCAGGTCTCGGACTCGATTGCCGGTACTGTCACACGTCGGTGGAAAATTCGAGCTTTGCTGGAATTCCGCCTACCAAAACCTGTATGAACTGCCACTCCGAAATCTGGACGAATGCCGACATCCTCGAGCCAGTGCGCGCCAGCTATCGCAACAACACTCCGATCTGGTGGACGAAGCTCCACGACTTGCCAGACTACGTGTATTTCAATCACGAGATCCACGTTAATAAAGGAATTGGTTGCGCATCGTGCCATGGACCTGTGGACGAGATGCCGCTCACATATGCGCATGCGAGTCTGCAAATGGAGTGGTGTCTCGACTGTCATCGTAATCCGGCGAAGAACATTCGTCCGACGGGCGATCCGATCTTCAACATCGGATGGAGAGGCCCGAACTCGGACAATCCTGTTTACTGTGAGCAGGGGACAGGCAACTGCTCGCTGAATGGTCCTTACTATCAGGTCACCGGTCAGCAGATGCAGCATCCGCAAAAATTTATTGACCAGATGAGCATGGGCAATTACCTGGTCAAGCAATATCACATCCGCACTCCGAATGAGATTCAGAGCTGCGAAACCTGCCATCGCTGATGCGTGGCGCAACTGAGCTGAAACGCTGAAGAGAGACATGGAGAATCGCCCCGAAGAGTTGGTGCAGATCAAGGCTTCGCCGAAGAAGCCGAAGCTGACCTTGCAGGAAGTGCGCCAGCGGCTGTCTGCCGCGAGTGGGAAAAAGTATTGGCGGAGCCTCGAGGAGCTGGTCGATGAGCCCGGATTTGAGGAATTGCTGGAGAATGAATTCCCGGCTGGGGCCGTTGAATATCAGAACGATGGAGTCTCGCGCCGCAACTTCATGAAGCTGATGGGCGCGTCCATGGCCCTTGCCGGAATGACGGCGTGCACGCGTCAACCCGACGAGCCAATCGTTCCTTACGTAAAGCAGCCTGAGGAGTTGATTCCAGGGATTCCGAAGTTCTTCGCTACCACCATGCCGTTCCCCACGGGAGCGATTCCGCTGCTGGTGAAGAGCAATGAATTTCGTCCGACGAAGATCGAGGGAAATCCGCAGCATCCGGCTTCTCATGGCGCGACAGATGTTTTCGCGCAGGCTTCCATTCTTGATCTGTACGATCCGGATCGTTCGCAGGCCTCGAGCTATCGTGGCGAGCATCGCAACTGGGGCGATTTCCACACAGCTATCGATCAGTACAAGGTGAAGGCGGCAGCTTCGGGGGGCGCAGGGTTGCGCTTCTTATCGGAGACGGTGACATCGCCAACTTTGGCTTCTCAGATACAGGCGGTGCTGAAGAAATTTCCGGCTGCAAAGTGGTATCAGTGGGAGCCGATAAATCGCGATTCCGCGCGTGCGAGTTCGCAAACCCTTTTCGGTCAGTATGCTGAGCCGGTTTATAAGTTCGAAGCGGCGAATGTAGTGCTCTCGCTTGACGCGGACTTCCTCTCCGGCTCGCATTTCCCGGGATTTGTTCGTTATTCCCGCGACTTCATCGCTCGCCGGAAGCTAAATACTGACGCTCCAATGAACCGCCTCTACGTGGTGGAGAGTTTCTCGACCACTACCGGCGCTCTCTCAGACAACCGCTTGCCGATGCGCGCCTCGGATATCGTACCTTTTGCCGCGATCCTCGCTGGAATGCTCGGCGGCGGCTCGGGAGCGGCGACTCAGGGAATTAGCGCAGAAGAACAAAAATTCCTGGAAGCTCTGGCGAAGGATTTGAAGGCGAATCCCGGCGCATCCATTGTCATTGCTGGAGACCAGCAGGCGCCTGAGCTCCACGTACTCGCTGCCCAGATCAACCAGGCGCTGGGAAATGTTGGGAAAACGATTGTCTATTCGGATACCGTCGAACTCGTTCCCAGCGATCAGCCCGGCGGGTTAAGGCAGCTTGTCGGCGACATGAACGCCGGAAAGATTGACTTGCTGGTGATCCTGGAGGGCAATCCGGTATACACCGCGCCTGTGGATCTGGACTTCCAGACTGCGATGAGCAAGGTGGCGACCAACATTCACCTGAGCTGCTATCGCAACGAAACGACGCGCTTCTCCCAGTGGCATATCCACGGCACTCACTATCTCGAGAGCTGGAGCGATGCGCGAGCCTACGACGGAACCTGCTCGATCGTGCAACCACTGATCGCTCCGCTTTATGCCGGACGCACCGCGCATGAGATCGTCGCGCTTTTCTCCGATAATCCGGACACAACACCTTACGATGCGCTAACCGGGTATTGGCGCCAGAATGGGAAAACCTCGGGAGACTTCGACTCCAATTTCCGCAAGTGGCTGCACGACGGACTCATTCCCAATACGGCATCCGCGGCGAAGTCTCTCTCTCCCCGTGGTGGAGCTTCTAGCGTGCAGCCGCTCGACAAAAATGCGATCGAGGTGGTGTTCCGGCCAGATCCCACGATTTACGACGGCCGCTACACCAACAATGCCTGGCTGCAGGAATGTCCGAAACCAGTGTTGCGATTGGAGTGGGATAACGCAGCGATGATGAGCCTCGACACCGCTGCGACTAAGGGCTTCAATCAGGAAGATATCGTCCGCATTACGGTCGATGGGCGCACGATCGAAGCTCCGGTGATGATTGTGTACGGTATGCCCAACAACAGCATCACGCTGCATCTGGGTTATGGCCGCGCGTTCGCCGGGCGCGTCGGCAACGGCTACGGTTTCAATGCCTACGCGATTCGTAGCAGCAAGACGCCGTGGATCGCGAAGGTCGACAAGATCGAGAAGACCGGCGACACCTACAAGCTGGCGATCGTCCAGAATTTCACGCTGATCGATGCTCAGGGAAAAAAGGAATACGAGAGCCGCTCGGTGCAGGGCTCAGAGGCGCTGCGCCGCGATCTGATTCGTGTGGCTTCATACGACGAGTTCAAGAAGAATCCGCACTTCGCACACGACGAGTACTACCTGGAGGATCCGAAGCCTCACGAAACCCTTTATACGCCGTATGACTACAGCAAGGGATATCAATGGGGCATGGCCATCGACATGAATTCGTGCGTGGGCTGTAATGCCTGCGTGATTGCATGTCAAGCGGAGAACAATAGTCCCGTAGTGGGTAAGGAGCAGGTCAAGATCGGTCGCGACATGAAGTGGCTGCGCATCGACGCATACTTCACCGGCGATCTCCATAATCCTCGCGCCTTCTTCCAGCCGATGTTGTGCCAGCACTGCGAGAATGCACCTTGCGAACCTGTATGCCCGGTCGGCGCCACGACGCACACGCCCGAAGGCATCAACATGATGGTTTACAACCGCTGCGTCGGGACACGTTATTGCCTGAACAACTGTCCGTACAAAGTAAGGCGATTCAACTTCCTGTTGTTCTCCGATTACGAGACGGCGAGTCTTAAACCGCTGCGAAATCCTGATGTCACGGTGCGCAGCCGCGGCGTGATGGAAAAGTGCACGTTCTGTATCCAGCGCATCAATGCTGCGCGAATTCAGGCTGAAGTCGAAGAAGTTCACCTGCAGCAGTCGGATCCGAACGCGAAGCGCACGATTCGGGACGGTGAAGTAGTAACGGCATGCCAGCAGGCTTGTCCGACCGAAGCGATCGTCTTCGGTGACATCAACGATGCGAACAGTCGCGTGGCAAAAGCGAAGGGGCAGCCGCGGAATTATGGCGCGCTCACGGACATCAACACGCGGCCGCGCACCACGTACATTGCGAATGTGATCAATCCCAATATGGAGATCGGCGATCGCACTGGAGCGCCGGGCAAGAGTTACATCACCACTGGAGCCGAATCGTAATCATGGCAACTCACGGCTTAACCGATCTGCCGCCATCACAACGGCCTTATCTCACCGATCCGCCGGTGATCGCGCCGGGGCACACGTTTGCTTCCGTGACGGAAAAGATCATGCGGACCGTCCTTACCGGACGCACGCCCCTGGGCTGGATCGGTGGAGTGCTGCTCGCCTTCGGCATCGTCAACATCCTGATGCTCGCCTTCGGCTACTTGTTCTGGAAAGGGACTGGCATCTGGGGCGTGACGCAACCTGTGGGCTGGGGATTTGCGATCGTTAATTTCGTTTGGTGGATCGGTATCGGTCACGCCGGCACGCTGATCTCTGCCATTCTCCTGCTCTTGAAGCAGAGCTGGCGTACCTCGATCAACCGCGCGGCTGAAGCGATGACGCTCTTCGCCGTGATGTGCGCCGGCATGTTCCCGCTTGTTCACACCGGGCGCCCCTGGCTTGCGTGTTATTGGCTTTTTCCGATACCGCTCACGATGGGAGTATGGCCGCAGTTCCGCAGCCCGCTGATCTGGGACGTTTTTGCGGTTTCGACTTATTTCACAGTCTCGCTGTTGTTCTGGTTTACCGGACTCATTCCCGATCTAGCCACTCTCCGCGATCACGCCAAATACCGCATTACAAAAACGATCTACGGTGTGTTGGCGATGGGTTGGCGTGGGTCGGCGCGTCATTGGGCGCGGTATGAAACTGCCTATCTTTTGCTTGCGGGCCTCTCGACGCCGCTGGTTCTTTCCGTGCATACGGTTGTGAGCTGGGATTTCGCCGTTTCGGTCATCCCGGGCTGGCACACCACGATCTTCCCGCCGTACTTCGTCGCGGGCGCGATCTACTCGGGATTCGCGATGGTGCTTACACTGATGATCCCGATTCGGGCGGCATACGGTATGAAGGATTTCATCACCATGCGCCACCTTCAGAATATGGCGAAGGTGATGCTCGCGACCGGATTGATCGTCGCTTATGGCTACTTTATGGAAGCCTTCATGGCTTGGTACAGCGGAAATCGCTTTGAGCTGTACACGTTTAAGAACCGCGCCTTCGGGCCCATGGGTTATTTCTATTGGTTTTTGATTACGTGCAACATCGCGCTTCCGCAATTGCTGTGGCTGCGCGGCTTCAGGAATTCGCCGGTGCTGCTCTGGATCATGTCGATCATCGTGAACACCGGCATGTGGCTGGAGCGCTTCGTCATTGTCGTTACAAGCTTGCATCGCGACTTCCTGCCCTCTTCATGGGGAACGTACAAGGCGACGCGCTGGGATTATGCCACCTACGTCGGTACGCTCGGCTTCTTTACCATGATGTTTCTGTTGTTTATCAGAGTGCTTCCCATGATCTCGATCTTTGAAGTGCGAGCCTTGTTGCCGCAGTCGCGGATCAACTCGCTCGCGCAGGAGAATCTGCAATGATCGAACCGGGAATCTATGGACTGCTGGCGGAATACGATACCGTTCCCGGTCTCATAGAGGCGGCGGAACGCGCGCATGAGCTCGGCTATCGGCGTATGGATACTTACTCGCCGTTCCCAATCGAGCCTGCTGCAGAGGCGATTGGCTTCCACAAGAATCGTGTCGCGCTGGTAGTTCTGCTCGGCGGATTACTTGGAGGACTGGGCGGATATTCGCTTGAATATTGGGTTTCAGTGCTCGCTTATCCGATCAATGTTGGCGGCAAGCCCTTGCACTCCTGGCCGGCATTCATTCCCGTTACGTTCGAATGCACGGTTCTGGGAGCCGCGATTTCTGCATTCATAGGAATGCTGGCAATGAATGGACTGCCGATGCCGTATCACCCGGTGTTCAACGCGCCAAACTTCACCGCAGCCAGCAAGGACAAATTGTTTCTCTGTATCGAAGCCGCCGATCCGCAATTCGACTTGAGCAGGACACGTCGGTTCCTTGAGGAGACTGATCCGCGAGTTGTGACGGAGGTATCGAATTGAACCGCCGTCTCCAAGCTTACGTTAAGTCTTCTCTCCTGCTATTGGCTGCGAGTGCCCTTCTCGCCCTGTCTGGCTGCAGACAAGACATGCATAACCAGCCGAAGTATGTCCCCTACCGAAGCAGCGAGTTTTTCCAGGACGGGCTCTCGGAACGGCAGCAGCTTGTCAATACCGTGGCGCGCGGTGAATTGCACGAAGATGCATACCTATACACCGGCAAGGTTGGCACAAAAGAGGGAGACCGCTTCCCGTTTCCAATTACCCAGGCGGTAATGGAGCGCGGACGCGAGCGCTACGATATTTACTGCTCACCCTGCCACTCCCGCGTAGGCGATGGGAACGGCATGATCGTGAAGCGCGGATACCGGCAAGCCGCCAACTTCCACGACCAGAAGTATGCAAGCCAAACAGTCGGTCACTATTATGACGTGATTTCGCATGGCTCCGGCGCGATGCCGGACTATGCGGCGCAAATCGAGCCTGCTGACCGCTGGGCAATTGCAGCCTACATTCGCGCGCTGCAGTATGCCCAAACTGGGAGAATGACCGATGTGCCTGCCGATCAGCGCGGCCAGCTGAAAGATCAAGCGGAGATCACTACGAAGGAAGGGATTCCCCTGCAGAGGGCGATTGCGTCCGGCGGTAAAGGCGGCCCGCAGAGTGTGCCCGCGGAGGCAAGTCCAACCGCGCCACCTCAGCCTAATCCGTCCCAGCCGCAGGAAGGACCCCAGAAGAAGTGAGCATGGAAACTCACGACAAACAATTCCCTGCGGAGCTGAACGGTCCCGCATGGCTGTTCGATCGCTACCAGAGCCGCGCGCTTATTGTGGGTGGTCTATTCACGATCCTGCTGATCATCGGCGCCTTTGTAACTCCCCATGGCTACGATCATTTTTTGAGCGCCTATCTTGCTGGATTTGTCCTCTGGACGGGCGCGAGTCTGGGATGCATGGCGCTGCTGATGGTGAATCACCTTTCAGCCGGCAAGTGGGGTCTGATCATTCGCCGGATTCTTGAAGCAGGAGCCGCGCAGTTTCCTCTGATGTTCTTGCTTTTCATTCCGATCGCTATCGGAATGAACCATCTCTTTCCGTGGATTCCCGACAGCCCGCGCTGGGTGCAAGCGAACTCGGACGCGCACACGATCATGCAGCACAAGGCCATGCTGCTGAACAAAACGTTCTTCCTGATCCGCGTGCCGATCTACTTCTTCATCTGGTGGGCCTTCTCGGCAACTCTGCGACGCTGGTCGATCGAGCGCGACCGGAACCCTCAGGGCCGCGACTGGCAGCGTATTCTCGAAAACGTAAGCGGCATCGGCATTGTTGTCTATGCGCTCACGATGACCTTCGCGGTTGTCGATTGGATCATGTCGCTCGACGCGACCTGGTTCTCAACCATCTATGGGCTGATTTACCTCGCAGGCCAGGGGCTGACGGCATTCTCGATCTGCATCATCACGGTGCTGTTGCTCTCACAGGAAGAACCGATGCGGACGATGCTGCGCAAGACCGAGATGCACGACATCGGCAAGCTGCTGTTTGCCTTCGTCATGCTGTATGCGTACTTGTCGTTCTCGCAGTGGCTCATCATCTGGTCAGGAAACATGCCCGACGAGGCCAACTGGTACATGAGTCGTCTCGCTGGCAATTGGATTAATCTGGGACGATTCCTGATCCTGTTCGAGTTTGCTGTGCCCTTTGCGTTGCTGCTCTCGCGAAGACTGAAGAAACAGCCGGCCTTCATGGTGCCTCTGTGTGCCTTCATCATCTTTGTCCGCATGGTGGATTTGTACTGGATGGTGGAACCGAACTTCATCTCCGCGGAACGCCAGATCGTGTTCAACTGGATGTATCTGGTGGCGCCGCTGGCCATCGGTGGATTCTGGGTCTTTTTCTTTATGCGCAGCCTGAAATCGCGGCCGGTTCTGGTGGCCTACGATCCGCAGATGGAAGAGCTTTTGGAGCCTGAACATGCAACCGCCTAAACCGATGAAGCCGCAGGGCGGCGCGCTGAAAACCACGGATCCGAATCTCGCGCATGAGACAACGGATATCAGTCTTACCGGTGTCGTCGCGTTCATCCTTGCGTTGGCGTTCTGTGGCCTTGTGATCTTCGTGGTGCTCTGGGGCGTGTTCCATTTTGCAACCAGCTATGCGGCCAAGCAGGACGAGCTCGATAAGCGTGATCCGTGGGTGCAGAGCACGGAAACTCAGGTAGAGCAAGCGGCAAAGAAGCTGCGCACGCCAGAGAACAAGTCCAAGGAACCGGCCTCGATGGAGATGGCCGACTCGGAATCGCGCATTCGCGTGAGCCGCTTTCCGCAGCCGCGCCTGCAGGATGATGATGTACACGATCTGGCAGTGATGCGTGAAGCGGAAGATATTTATCTGAATCAGTATTTCGTTCTGGACAAGAACTCCGGGAAGGTGAACATCCCAATTACGCAAGCGATGCAGGCTGTCGTTCAGAAAGGATTGCCGGCGATGCAGGCTCCTGCTGGCGCGGCCGCACCTGGTACGGCTGAGGGGACAGGGGTTACGAAACCGTCGATTCAGAGCAGTCACGCGAAGCAGGCAAGCGGAACCTCGATGCGGTAACCGAACAGGATTGAAGAAGGGAAGTGCAGTCGTGAGTTGTACAGCAGTCATAAGAGGGATCGGCAAATGGTTGGCGTTCAGCGCAATGGCATCGATGCTGGGGCTGCCTCTATGCGCGCAGCAGGCGGGTGCTGCAGGGCTGCAGCCGTCGAGCGATGGCTCAACGCCGAATCAGCGTCCCCCGATTCTTCAGCAGGTTGGTATCGATCAGCATTTGAACGAACAGCTTCCGCTGAATCTGCATTTTCGCGACGAGGCTGGAAAAGAGGTAACCCTCGGCGATTATTTCAACAAGCGCCCGGTGATTCTGTCGCTTGTGTACTACCGCTGTCCGATGTTGTGCGGTGAGGTCCTTAATGGTCTGACCAGCTCGCTAAACGTCGTCAACTTCGATTTGGGCCGCGACTTCGAGGTCGTATCGGTGAGCATCGATCCGCACGAGACTCCGGATGACGCTGCAAAAATGAAGGAAGTGTATCTGCGGCGGTATAGCCGGCACTCGGCGACTTCACCGCAGGGTTGGCATTTCCTGACCGGCAATCAGGATCAGATCGATCAACTCGCGAAGGCCGTGGGTTTCCGCTATGTGTATGACCCGCGGATCAAACAGTATGCCCACGCCAGCGGAATTCAGGTGGTCACGCCGGAGGGCCGGCTCTCGCAGTACTACTACGGGATCGAGTATTCGCCGAAGGATCTGCGGCTGGGCTTAATCGAAGCTTCCAGGAACCATATTGGGACAGTGGTGGACAAGCTGATTCTCTACTGTTACCACTACGATCCCACCACCGGTCATTACGGCGCGATTGCCATGAGGGTTTTGCGAATCGGCGGAATAGTGACCGTGCTGTTGCTCGGAGGATTCATCATCACTATGGCCAGGCGCGATGTGCGCGCGGGAAGACAAAACACAGGACGGACTGCCTAGATCATGCTTCCCCAGTTCTTTCCGCTGTTTCCGGAATCGGCGTCGACGATGTCCACACGAGTGGACGCACTCTACTTCTTCATTCTCGGCATCACCATATTCTTTACACTGCTGGTGGGGCTGCTGATTCTTGTCTTCGCCACCAAGTACCGGAAACAGAAGCATCCGGTGCCGGTGCAGATCCATGGCTCGATTCCCCTCGAGATTTTCTGGACGCTGGTGCCGCTTGGCATCTCTATGGTGATCTTTGCCTGGGGAGCCGTGCTCTTTTTCCAGGAAATGCATCCGCCCAAATCGGCGATGGATATCTACGGCATCGGCAAACAGTGGATGTGGAAGTTCCAGCATCCCGGCGGTCAGCGTGAGATCAATAATCTTCACGTTCCCGTAGGTAAAGCCGTGCGCATGACACTTATCTCGCAGGACGTGCTGCATTCCTTTTATGTCCCCGCATTTCGCGCGCAGATGGATGTGATTCCCGGCCGATACACGACTGTCTGGTTCGAGGCTACGAAGCCCGGCATCTATCATCTGTTTTGCAATCAATATTGCGGTACCAAGCACTCCGGCATGGTCGGCGAGGTAACGGCAATGACGCCCGACGATTATCAGGAATGGCTACGCAGCGCCGGCGCCTTCGGATCGCTCGCAACGGAAGGACAAAAGGTCTTCGCTTCTATGGGATGTCCCACGTGCCATACCGGGGCCGACAACGCTCGCGGCCCGAATCTCTACAATCTTTACGGAAGGATGGTTCGCACGCAGGAAAATACAACCGTAATGGCGGATGCGGGTTACATTCGCGAATCGATTCTGAATCCGAGCGCGAAGATCGTCTATGGCTTCCAGAACATCATGCCAACATTCCAGGGTCAGCTCAATGAAGATGAGATGATCCAGATTGTCGAATACATAAAATCTCTGACTTATAACGGGCAACTACTACAATTGCAGACAAATACCCAGCAGGAACCGCCGGTGAACCTGAATAAGATTCAGCAAGGCGTCGATGTGACCAAGCCGGGTACGAACCAGAATCCAGTGCCGCGCACCAGCGCAGTTCCGATAACCCAGGAAGCTGCGCCTGCACCGCAGAGTGGAACTCCGGCGCGCCCGAACGCGCCCCGGCAGAATACTCCGGCGAAGCCCAGTGGATCACAAGTGGAGCAACGATAATGAGCACGGCAACGCAGAATTCGCTCGCGCTCGAAATGCCAAGCGATACCTACTTAAATTCCAGCTATGGCGTGAAGTCATGGTTCCTGACCGGAGATCACAAGCGCATCGCGGTGATGTACATTGTGTCCATCAGCCTGATGTTTCTTCTGGGCGGAGTGTTTGCCACGCTCGTACGTCTCGAGTTGCTGACTCCGGCAGGCGACCTGTTCCAATCTGACACCTATAACAAGCTCTTCACCATGCACGGCGTGGTGATGATCTTCGGTTTCCTGGTTCCGTCGATTCCGGTCACGATTGGCAATTTCCTGATCCCGATCATGGTCGGCGCGCGCGATCTGGCGTTTCCCAAAATTAACCTGGCAAGCTGGTACATCTACATCATCGGCATGATCTTCATGCTGGCCGCAATTATCAGCGGCGGTGTCGATACCGGTTGGACGTTCTATACGCCACTCAGCACGCAATACTTGACGACCCACGTGATGTTCACGGCGATTGGCATTCTGATCGCCGGATTTTCTTCCATCTTTACCGGCCTCAACTTCATCGTCACCGTGCATCGCATGCGTGCCCCCGGCATGACCTGGTTCCGGCTGCCGCTCTTCGTGTGGTCGAACTATGCGGCCAGCATCATCATGGTGCTGGGAACTCCGGTGTTGGCCATCACGCTGATTCTCGTGGCACTCGAGCGCGGATTGCACATCGGCATCTTCAATCCGGCGCTGGGCGGCGATCCCGTGCTTTTCCAGCACATGTTCTGGTTCTACTCGCATCCGGCGGTTTACATCATGATCCTGCCGGGATTCGGAGTCATCAGCGAGATCATCCCGTGCTTCGCCCGCAAGCGCATCTTCGGGTACAGTGCCATCGCTTTCTCTAGTATCGCGATCGCCGTGTTCGGATTCCTGGTCTGGGCGCACCACATGTTCATCGCCGGAATCTCGACATACTCGGCGCTGATCTTTTCGTTTGTTACGTTTCTGGTCGCGATTCCCTCGGCCATCAAGGTCTTTAACTGGACCGCGACGCTATATAAGGGATCGATCCAGTTCGATACCCCGATGCTGTATGCGCTGGCCTTCATCGGGCTGTTTACGATCGGCGGACTTACGGGATTGTTCCTCGGCGCGATCGGCGTCGACATGCATGTGACGGCTACTTACTTCGTGGTCGCGCACTTCCACTACGTGATGGTGGGAGGCATGCTTGTGGCGTATCTGGCCGGTATGCACTTCTGGTGGCCCAAAATGACCGGGCGCATGTATCCGGAAGCTCCCGCGAAGCTCTCGGCGCTGATTGTGTTCATCGGCTTCAACTTGACGTTCTTCCCGCAGTTCATTTTGGGATACATGGGCATGCCGCGCCGATACCACAGCTATCCGCCCGAGTTCCAGGTGCTCAACGTACTCTCGACTGCCGGCGCTTCGGTGCTGGCCGTTGGCCTGTTGATGCCGATGTTCTACATGCTGTGGTCGCTCAAGTACGGCGAAATCGCAGGCAATAATCCTTATCGCGCAACCGGCCTGGAGTGGCAGACTACCTCGCCTCCGCCAACGCACAACTTCCATGAGACTCCCATCGTGACTCAGGAAGCGTACGATTACGAAAGCCAGTCTGAGGAGGTCGAAGTTGTCGGATAGCCAGACTACGACGCTCTCGCCGGCGCACCATCATCACGATCCGTCGCTGCTCGTGCAGTTCGATACTCCGTATCAGCAGAAGGACGCTTCCCAGTTTGGGATGTGGGTGTTCCTCATCACCGAAATCATGTTCTTCGGCGGATTGTTCGGTGCGTACCTCATCTATCGCAATCTTTACAATCCCGCGTGGGTGGCAGCCAGCTCTTCAATCGATATATCGCTCGGTGCCATCAATACGGCCGTGCTCATCTGCTCCAGCTTGACGATGGCCATGGGCGTTCACAGCGCGGCTCTTGGTGCGCGCAAGCTGCTCGTATTTTGGCTGGTAGCGACCTTGGCACTGGGCAGCGTCTTCCTTGGAATCAAGGGCGTCGAGTACCACCAGAAATATGTCGAACACCACATTCCCGGCGCAAATTTCGATTTCAACTACGATCGTGCAGAGAAGGGCGAGAAACTGATTCCGGCCGACGTGGCCACGCAGACATCCATCTTCTTCGCGCTTTACTTTGCGATGACCGGAATGCACGCCCTGCACATGATCATCGGAGTGGGGATCCTGATCTTCCTTATCTACAGGGCGTCTCACGGAGCGTATCCACCGCATCATTACACGATGGTTGAAAACTTCGGCCTGTACTGGCACTTTGTAGATATTATTTGGATCTTCCTGTTCCCATTGCTGTACTTAGTAAGTCGCAGTCCCGTGCATTGAATTCAGGCCTTCGGAATCTGTATTCGCGATTTCGGAGCTCTAAGTTAGCTAAACGAAAATTCGGCAGGAGCCGTTAAGGTAGGAAAGCATGTCCGCTGGCGGAGACCACATCGTTTCACCCAGGATCTACATAACCATCTGGCTGATCCTGCTTACGTTCACCGGACTCACGGTTTGGGCAGCTTTCCAGAACTATGGCATCTTCAATCCCATCATTGCGCTCACCATCGCCTGCACCAAGGCTACGCTGGTGATTCTCTTTTTTATGCACGTGAAGTACTCGCCGAAGATGATCGCGCTCGTGATCGGCTGCGGCCTTTTCTTCCTATCGATTTTGATGGTGCTTACCTTTGCGGACTACATTAGCCGGGCTTGGGCGAGTTAGAGAAGCTCCCCAAGGCTTTACGCCCCGAAAAAGAACAGCGAGAAATACTGGGCATTTGCGAATTTGAACTCGCCGAATTCTGCCCAAATAGGCAAATTTTGCTTAAGGGCAGGGCGCTCAGCAGGGAGTATATGGATTTTGGGACTAACCCATATGAGCCAGGCAATTCGACACCTTTCTCGCTCGATGCAAGAAACAAGCTTGGAACCACCAGAGAATTCTGGGCCCTAAACTTCACGCAGCACCTAGTAGTCCCACTCACCTGAAGTTCGGCCGCCACCAGCCGCTTGCGATGGTCTAATCTTGTGTGCCTGAGCTACTTCTCGCGATGATGCCATGGTCCCGACGGGCAACTAGGTTTTCGTTAGAACCAGGAGTCCTTTCCCTCCTTATTCTAAGCATTTTCACGGTCAATCTTTCCTGGCAGCAGTCTTCTGCTCAGAAATATACCGCCAGCAGACGCCTTCCGATTCCGGCAGATTCGATTCGCTTCATCGCGTTTGCCGACGCTGACCCAGTCATCAAAGCCTTCTCTGCCGACTTGCCGGAGGAGTTGGTGCACGCCGTTGCGGCCCACGACGAGTCGGAGTGGGACAAGTATGTGCGCGGCAAAGACCGCGAAATCAGAGAGCGGCTTCGTCGTGGCGATCTTGATACTCTGGCGAACCTCCTGCTTTTTGGCACATCGTACACGGTTGCGACTCCGCTAACGGCGGAGCTCCTTAAGAACATTCACGCGCAGACGGCGCGCACTGCAAGTTCCGATCTGGGAAGCCGGGCGGTACTGAAGCGTCTCGACGACCTCACTGCCGGAGTCGCGCGACCGAGAACGAACGAGCGTCTCAAATATTTTCATGACCTTCTTGCCGGCCAGCAGTACCGCTTCGAAACTCCGGAGCAGCTATTCAAGGTAAAAGAGTTTCTCGGATCGAATCTTTTGCGCATGATTCACGAAGACACCGCCTATGCCGCCGCTCTGGCCGAAGCGCGGCGCGTGCAGAAGAATGAGTTCCAGAAACGCTCGCAGGTCTTTGCCCAGCGGGGCATTTCGCTGGATACTTCTTTGTTCCCAAACTATGCCATCGAGAAAGCGCTGCTCCACGCGAAGCAGCAAGGACTTCTTCCAACTTGCGTGACGAAGGTTGGCATCATCGGACCTGGGCTGGACGTGGTCAACAAGGACGAAGGATTGGACTTCTATCCGGAGCAGACGATTCAGCCATTTCTTCTGGCAGATAGCCTGGTCAGGTTGGGACTGGCAGATCCTCAGCAACTGCAGATCACGACCTTCGATATCAGCCGCCTGGTAAACCAGCATATCGCCGGCATTCGGGCGCGTGCCGAACACGGCTCGCCGTACACGGTTCAGTTGCCGATTCGTTCCGACATCCCTTGGACGCCGCAGGCACTCGCCTACTGGAAGCATGCCGGCCTGACGCTCGGTCGTACCACTGTGCCACTCAAAAGCAGCAGGCCGGCTCCGCTCAAGTACAAGGCAGTGACGTTCCGCCCCTCGCAAGCACTGCGCATTCAACCGGTGGACCTGGATGTCGTTTATCAACGAGCCGAGGTTCCCGAATCGGAACGATGGGACTTGATCATCGCAACCAACATGTTCGTGTATTACGGCGGCTTCGACCAGGCTTTGGCGATGAGCAATCTTGCGCCAATGTTGCGCACGAGTGGAGTGTTGCTGACCAATGACGTCCTACCAGAGCGGCCCGATCTCGCACTGAGAGCTGTGGGATTCAGCGAAACCCCGTATTCTTTTCGTCCCAATGATGGCGATCGAATAACTGCTTACCAATCTCGATGGTCGCAATAGCCACATGCCGTTAAACGCCATTTTCTGCCGCATGGTCTAGGGATACTCAGCCTAAAAAGTGGGACAAGATACATTTTTTTGGATTCCAGTCTGTCCCGTTTTCCATTTCTCGTATCCCACTCTGGTCCATTCGTACCTAAGCCCTTGGTCTGTAAGGCCTATTGAGCATGGAATCGCGCATGCTCGTACATAAGGTTTTTACCCAGCACTTGGAGTGTCGGCAGAGCTCCTCTTCTTTGAGGTTCTCTCTTCTGCTCAAACATTCCGAATTTTTGGAGAGATTAGATTATGAGAAATGGAATTCGTTATTTCCTATGCTTTATCGCTGTGTTAGCGCTTGCGAGCTTCGCGCTCGGTCAAACCGAAACGGGCCAGATCAGCGGCACGATCACCGATTCCACTGGCGCCGTGGTCTCAGGAGCGAAGATTACAGCCACATCCACCTCGACCGGACTGGCGCGTGTGGCCGTCAGTAACTCAACGGGTAACTACACGATAGCCAGCCTGCGACCTGATACCTACGAAGTGGCAATTGAGGCTCCTGCATTCCAGAGATTCACTCGGCAACTCAGAGTCACAGTCGGTTCCAGCAATGAGGTTTCGGCGCAGTTGAACGTTAGTGCATCGTCAACGACCATTGAAGTTACCGCCTCAGGCGAAGTAGCGGCGGTTAACACCGAGAATCAAACCCTATCCCAAATAATCGATTCGACGCAGGTGTTGGAATTACCAACGCTCACGCGCAATCCTTATGACTTCGTTGGCACAGCCGGGAATGTGACGGAAGACCTGGGGACTACGCGGGGTGTTGGCTACACCATCAACGGAATGCGTTCCGCTTCGACCAATATCCTGCTTGATGGCGGCGAGAACGTTAACCTGTTTGATACTTCTGTTGGGCAAAAGGTTCCGCTTGATTCAGTCCAGGAAATGAGCGTCCTAACCAACAATTTCACGGCTGAGTATGGTCGAGCGAGCGGCGGCGTGGTTAACGTCATTACTAAATCAGGCACCAACACGTTTCATGGCTCCGCATATGAGTTCAACCGCGTGTCTGCCCTGGCATCAAACACCTACCAAAACAACGCGACAGACACTCCCAAGGGCGTATTTACTCGAAACAATTACGGCTTTTCGCTGGGCGGTCCCATAGTCAAAAACAAGCTGTTCTTCTTCAACAACACTGAATGGATCCGTGTACGTAGTAGTTCGCCGGTACAGTTCACCATTATCGATCCCGCATCCATTCCCACGCTCGCTCCGGCAAGCCAAGCATATTTCAAGGCATATGGAACATTGGCGCCTGGTGTTCGCACGTTAAGCAAGGTTCCTTGCGGAACTCTTACTTGCGACACGGTAGCCATTGCGGTTCCTACGGATGCTGGTGGCGGGGCTCCGCAGAATACTTGGGAAGAAGTCGCTCGAATTGACTACAGCCTAAGCGAGAAGACCACTGTAACGGGCAGCTACGACTCGTACAAGGAACTCGATTTCGCTGGGTTCGTCAACAATAGTCCCTATGCCGGTTACAACACTGGACAGACGAACTACGATCAACACCTTACGCTCAACGTTACTCACCTTTTTGGTCCGAACGTCGTAAATACTTCGAAGGTCGTCTATAACCGCATTAACGGACCCGTCCAGCCCCTAGGAACAGCGCCAGTTGGCCCGACTCTCTATAGCTCCGGAGCGGTTCCGACTGTGAACGGACAGCAATTAGTGTTCCCCGGCTACAACGAAACCGCCCCCGGACTTGGACTGCCGTTTGGCGGCCCGCAAAATCTTTACCAGTTCTACGACGATGTCTCCTGGACGACGGGAAAACATCAGTTCAAATTTGGCGGCCAGTACATCCATGTACGCGACAATCGTACTTTCGGAGCGTACGAAAACGCCGTTGAAATTCTGGGCTCGAATTTGAACAATGGCCTTGCCAACTTAGTCGCCGGAAACATTTTCCAGTTCCAGAGCGCGGTCTATCCGCAAGGCAAATTTCCGTGTCCGAAGGATGCCAGCGGGAATGTTCTGCAGAGTCCCAGCTGCACGCTTAACCTTCCTGTCTCAAAACCGGCATTCAACCGCAACTACCACTACAACGATCTTGCTTTCTATGGGCAAGACTCGTGGAAGCTGATTCCAAACTTTACGGCCAATCTGGGGCTTCGTTGGGAGTATTACGGCGTACAGCACAATGCCAATACCGCTCTAGACTCGAACTTTGTCTTGGGTTCAGGTAATACGCTTTTTGACCAGATTCGCAATGGCTCGGTTAAGTTAGCTTCTGACGGTGGCGTGTTCTGGAAGCCAAAATACACTAACTTTGGCCCTCGAGTTGGCTTTGCCTGGGACCTGTTCGGCAACGGCACAACTAGCCTTCGCGGAGGCTTTGGAATCAGCTACGAACGTAATTTCGGAAACGTAACTTTCAACGCCATACAGAACCCACCAAATTACGCTGTGCTTAGTCTTACTTCGGGCACCGATGTTCCGACCATGCCAGTGTTCACGGACAATAATGGCCCCTTGGGAGGCACGGGAACGAAGGCATTGCCCGCAGTCAGTCAACGTGCCATAAACCAAAACATCAAGACTGCTTACGCCGAATCATGGGATCTTGCGATCGATCGCCAGGTAATGAAGAATTCGGTGCTCTCTCTTGATTATGCAATGTCGTACGGGTTGCATCTCTACGATATTGCCAATATCAACCCTTCCTTTGGCGGCTCCGCATTCTTGGGCGATACAAGGGCGGCGAATCGTATCAACTACCAGTACAGTAATCAGAATTTCCGCAGCGACAAAGGCTACAGTCACTACAATGCCTTAAACGTTAAGTACGCCGCCAACAACTTTCTGGACAAAGGCCTTAGTCTTAACGTCAATTACACTTTCTCCCACGCATTGGACAATCTATCGTCCACGTTCAGTGAAACAAACGGTGGCGGCCAGTCAGGACTGTACCAACTCGGCTATCTCGATGCCTTTAATCCGCAGCTGAACTACGGGAACGCTGATTTTGATGTTCGCCATCGGTTGACAGGCTACTTAATGTGGCAACTTCCGTGGCTGAAGAACTCAAGCAACGGGCTCGCGCGGACGATATTTGGAGGCTGGGAAATCGTTCCCGTTGGCAACGTCCGCAGCGGTTCGCCCTTCAGCATCTATGACTGCACGAACGCCCGGAATGGTGTCTGCCCAGAGTATGTTGCGAACGCACCAATCAGCACTTCGGGTTCGTCGACGCCGGCAGGATCGAATTTTGCTGGAAACACTTTTAACTACATAACGCTGCCGAATGCGGGCGGGGTCGTATCGAACCAGGGAGATGCGCTGGACGTGCCAAAGTGCAGCGGCTTATTCCACGTCGGTTGCAGATACTCGACGAGCGGTCTCCCATATCCCGAACGGAACCAATTCCGTGGACCCGGCTTTTGGAATATGGACTTTAACGTCTATAAAGACTTCAAGCTCACCGAGCGAGTGGGCCTGCAGTTCCGCGCTGAGTTTTACAACATCTTCAATCACTCGAATCAATACGTAGCCACTGAAAACCTGGACGTTTCCTCGCTCGCAGACGCTAACGGAGATCCCGCACCTTTCGTCCAAACCGAGAAGGGCGGCAAGTTCGGTGTCGCCGGCCAGCCCACCGACGAGCGGCGCAACCTTCAATTTGGATTGAAGGTAAGATTCTAAGTAGGCGCGACTGCGGTAACCGCGGGAGCCTTCGGGCTCCCGTTTTGTTTTGGTGTACTTGCTGCGGCGATTTGAAAACCGATTACCATTGTAATCTTCACCGCAACCTTCAACGGGCTTAATCTCATTTGACTAGTCGGTTACCTCGACTTTTTCTTCCATTTGCTGTTGACGAGGCATCGACGCACTTTTGGGCGTCTAAGGAAAAAGGTGCACAACAAACTCTCCGTGACTCTGCTGTTTGCTGCCAGCTTTGCAGTATCGAGTGCTCTTGCCTCCGATTCGGACAGAACGGACGGCAATTCGGCTAACACCGCTGCGATTTCTACGTCCAACAAATCAGAATCGACGCTGAGCAATCATCGACCCGGGATTGCATTCAAAACTTCGTTGCTGGGCTTTGGAGGGGACGTGGCGGTCCCCATGACTCGACGCTCGAACGTGCGTGTCGGATTCGCCGCGTTCAACTATGGTCGCGGATTCGACAAGGATGGGGTTAGCTACTCCGGCCGTCTGAACCTGCGGTCGATGCAGGCGCTTTACGACATCTTTCCTTTCGGCGGCGGATTCCATCTGAGCCCGGGCGTGATGATGTACAGCGGCAATCAGCTCAGCGGCAGTGCAATCGTTCCCGGTGGACAGACGGTTACGTTTGGTGGAGTTGACTACGCCAGCGATCCAGCGAACCCACTCAAAGGCAATGGAAAGCTTCAGTTCAGCAAGGCGGGACCGATGTTTCTGTTTGGCTTCGGCAATCTTGCTCGTCGCAGTGAGCGCCACTTTGGCATGACCGTTGATATTGGAGCTGTGTATCAGGGAGTGCCTCGCACTACGCTGAACTTTACCGGCGGAGCGTGCGATCCCACCGGCTTGGGCTGCCGCGACGTCTCGTCAGATCCGACGGTGCAAAGCAACATTCAATCGGAGCAGGCGAAGATCAATCACTCGGCCTCGCCGTTAAGGTTTTATCCGGTGATCTCGGTCGGGTTCGGTTATAAGTTCTGAAGTTTATTGCGACACCAGTTTCCGACGAGCCTCGAGCAATCGAGGCTTTTCTGTTTCGAAGCCAGCCGAATTCTCCACTGATCTGGCCATTCTCGAAAACACTGCCGCGGTCTTGTAGTCTTGATATGAATTGCTGCGATGTTCCAATGCGCGAAACCCCATTTTTTTGCTTGCCGTTTTGTGGTCTGCTTTTGGAATTTGCGACGCTGCCCTCGGACAATCATCCCAGGAGCAGCTGTTTTCGAAGTCGCGTGGGGCGATGGGGAGCACATTCACGATCTATCTGTATACTCACGACCAAACAAAGGCGGATGAGGTGTTCGAGGCAGCATTTGACGAGATTGAGCGAGTGGAAGAAGTCTTGAGCAACTATCGGCCGAGCAGTGAACTCTCACGAATTAATCGTATGGCGGCAACCGAGGCGACCACGACGGATCCGGAGGTCTTCAAACTGCTTGAGACATCGTTTGAGTACAGCCGCTTGAGTAATGGCGCATTTGACATTACCGTGGGACCGCTCATGCGCGCGTGGGGCTTCTTTCGCAAGAATGGGCGCTATCCGACGCGCGATGAGCTATCGCACGCGCGAGCAGAGGTTGGGTGGACCAAAGTGAAGCTCGATCCGAACCAGCGAACGGTCAGATTCGCTGTTCCCGGAATAGAACTGGATCCGGGCGGCATCGGCAAGGGCTATGCTGTGGATCGAGTGATCGATGTGCTGCGCGATGCAGGAGTCAAGGCCGCTTTGGTCGATGCCGGCTCAAGCTCGCTTTACGCGTTAGGCGCTCCGCCCGGAAAAGAAGGGTGGAAAGTGATTGTGCCGCGACCCGGCGATCGTGCGCATGCCGTTGCCGAGGTTGTTCTGCGCGATAATTCTCTCTCGACTTCGGGCAGCTATGAGAAGTTTTTTCGCCTGAATGGCAGGACGTACTGTCACATCATGGATCCGCGCACTGGAGAGCCGGTGCAAGGGATGCTGCAGACGACTGTGATTGCTCCAACCGGCACGGCGACCGACGCGCTCTCTACGACGATGTTTGTCATGGGCCCTGCGGAGGGCAGGAAGCTACTTGAATCCATGCCCAACACCAGCGCTATCTGGATTACAAACAGCACCAACGAACCCTTCATCGAGCAGTGGCATTGGCCGGGCCGGCTTTGCCGGATCCAAGACGACTGCCCGGCGGCAGGAGAGGAAAACAGGAAGCAATGAATCGACGAGAATTCCTGGGAGGCGCGGCGGCTGTGGCTGCCTCGACTCTCGTACAACCGAGCAGTGCCACGATGATGGCGGCGTCTGATCGCGTGAATTTGGCAATTATCGGTCCGGGCAGCCGCGGCCAACAGCTGATGCGGACTTTTCTCCGAGTGCCCGGCGTTCGCTTCGCGGCTCTCTGCGACATCTATGAGCCGCGGTGGGATCAGGCACGCAAGATCACTGGCGAGAATACACGGGCATTCAACGATTATCGCGAACTGCTTTCCACGAAGGATATTGATGCGGTGATCGTTTCCACCCCTCTGTCATTGCACTCGGAGCACGTGATCGCGGCTCTCGACAGCGGTCATCACGTTTATGGCGAGAAGAGCATGGCGCTCACCGTCCCACAATGCGGAGAAATGCGCGACGCGGTGAAGAAGAGCGGACGACATTACCAGATTGGGCTGCAGTATCACTACGCTCCGTGGTATCGGGAAGCGATGCGGCTGATTATGTCGGGGAAGATCGGTCAGGTTACACAAATCTATGCCTACTGGCACCGCAACAACAGTTGGCGGCGTCCGGTTCCCAACGATGATCCAAAACTCGAGCGGCTCATCAACTGGCGTTTATATCGCGAGTTCTCTGGAGGCCTTGTCGCTGAGCTGGGGTCTCACCACATTAACTTTGCAAATGAGGTTTTTGGAGGAATTCCCGAATCGGTAGTGGGAAGCGGCGGCGTGGATTTCTGGAAAGATGGTCGCGAAACCGCGGACAACGTGCAGGTTATCTACCGTTATCCTGACGGCAAGACGCTCTTCTTTAGCGCGATTACTACGAATCACTTCGACGGATGTCAGGTGCAAGTGTGTGGCACCGGTGGAAGCATCGTTTTGACAGAAGCCGATGGCACCTACTACTACGAGCCGAAGACCAGTTCGTCAGCGGTCCCGGAGGCGCTGGCGGTTGAGCATGGAGTCGTGACCGGTGCGAGTTACAAAGCGGAGTTACCTTATCGCGGCCAGGGACGCCCGCTGACTGTTCCTGCGGGCACACAAGGGAATCCGGATTTTGTGGCCTGTGATTCGTTCATTGAAAGCATTCGGAGCAACCAGCGTCCGAAGGCGAATGAGGACGTTGCCTGGAATTGTGGTGTGACGGTGGCGTTGGGGAACTATGCGATTGATCACGAGACGGGGATCAAGTTCGCGGATCATGTGCGGGCTTGAAGTTGAGTCCGTGGCTCCTCAATCACTTGAGTTCCCAACTCAAGCCGCAACGCCAGCGTTGCGCGCACGAGGATATTGCGTGCGCTCACCTCCTCGATTGCGAGAATCGTTGCAATCGTATCTAGCTTCAATCCGAAATACTGCTTCAATTCCAGCACGATGCGTTCGCGAGGCGATAGTTGCTCCAGGGCTTCTTGTAAGTGATTAGCTTGCCCGTCAATTGCCGGAGCTCGCCGTGTGAGGAACTCTATGCAAGTGCGGGCGACGACTCGGTAAATCCATAAGTAAAAAGAGCACTGAAACCGATAAGTGCGGAGTTCCTTATAACTTTGAAGTAGAGCTTTCTGAAACAGGTCGCGTGCTTCGCGTTCCGAATGGGCCAGGCGCAATGCCAGCGCCAGGATCGCGCGGTCATAGCGGCTTGCGACTTCGGCAAATGCTTCCCAGCGGCCGGCCTGCGCCTGACGAATCAGCGCAGCGTCGTCAGGCGCATAGGGCAAGCCTGGAAAAGCGCCTTGCGAGGCTGCCATGGCTTCGGGCGCCGTTCCAATCCGGAATTTGACGTCAAACGACCGCATGGTGCTCACCTTGGTGACGCTCCAGATACAATCAGCAGACTCAGATCATCTGTACGCGGAGTTCCATGGGCGAAATCCTGGGCTGCTGCGATCATAGAGAACAAGGCTGTGCTTGCAGGCTGACTCTGACAATTCCGGGCTTGGGCGAGCAGTCGTTCGATTCCGAACTCCTCGTCGTTCCCGTTTAGGCATTCAATCAAACCATCGGAATAGCCAACAAACATGTCGGATGGGGAGAACGGAACGCGCGTCTCTTCAAACTCGGCCAGCGGAATCGCGCCAAGCGCCGGACCACCTGCCGAGATGCGTTGCACTGCACCGTTCTGTCGCTTGATGAACGGCGGGAAGTGTCCCGCATTGCAGTAAGTGAGTTCGTCTCCTTGCCAGTCGAGAATTGCCAAGACCATCGTCGTGATTGGGGCGCCCGAACCCAGGGCACACAAATCACGATTGATCGCCGATGCAACTAGATTAGGTTTGCGGAGATTAGCAAACGATGTGCGGAGCAGGCTCATTACGTGGGTGGACCACATCGCTGCAGTCAAGCCTTTGCCGGCGACATCGCCCAACGCGAGGAGGGTAGAATCGCCGCAATCGAAGATGCAAACAAAGTCGCCGGAGAAATGCTGGACGGGAAAGATCTCCGCGGCGATTTCGAATTGTCCGCGCTGCAGCCTGCGCGGCCCGCTCAACCTGCGCTGCACCTGCTGCGCTTCGAACACTTCGCGATACAGCGCGGTAACTTCGGCCAGGTCAACTACGGGCATGCTGACCGCGGAACTATCTAGCGAAAGCTCAATGTCGAGCACGCTCGGGAGCGTCGTGCTCTCGAGCATCACTGAGCGATTCTCTGCGGAGCGTTCTCGGATTCGATGTGTTGCCGTGCAACCCATAAGTCACCCTCAAGAGGTTAGCCAACGAAGCGATACCCCATTCCATGAACCGTCAGAAAATACCGCGGCTGTTCCGGATTGGGTTCAAGTTTCTGGCGTAGGCGCACCAGGTGTGCATCTACTGTGCGGGTTGTTGGATACCTGTCGTATCCCCAGACGTCTTCAAGCAGACGCTCACGACTAAGAACTTCGCCTGCATTGCAGATGAAGTACTTCAGCAGTTCGAACTCCATCGCGGAAAACTCAACCTGCTTCCCGGCGCGACTAATGCGGCAGGTGCGAAGGTCGACTTCGACGTCGCTGAACGAATACTTGTCATGTTCCTTTGGGAGCGTGTGGCTACGACGCAGGACAGCTTTCACACGCGCGACTAGCTCCCGAATTGAGAACGGCTTCGTCACGTAATCATCTGCCCCCAGCTCGAGACCGACAACTTTGTCGATCTCCTGGCCGCGCGCGGTAAGCATGATGATGGGGATCGATGGCCGCTTGGCCTTCAGCTGCTTGCAGACATCGAGGCCGCTCATCTTCGGCATCATCACGTCCAGCACTACCAGATCGGGAGAGGTAGCCAAAGCCTTCTCGAGTCCTTCCGATCCATCGTATGCGCTGAGAACTTCGTAGCCTTCGAACTCGAAGTTGTCACGCAATCCTGCGACCATGTTGGGTTCATCTTCAACTATGAGTATTTTCGTCATGCCCCCACCGTGTGTACCTGTTCATTTGCTGGTTTGGAACCTTCAGCCGATTTGAGCGCTGCGTGCAGCGGCAGCGTGATCGAGAACCTGCTTCCTTTGCCGGGCGTGCTTTCTACCGAAACCTCTCCGCCATGCGCCTGCACGATGTGCTGCACGAGCGACAATCCAAGCCCGCTGCCTTTATTCTCGTGGCAGAGCGGATCGCACACGCGGTAAAACTTGTCGAAGACCTTATGCTGTTCCGATCGGGGAATTCCGATTCCGTGATCGCTCACATCCAGCTTCACCGATCCGTTCGCTCGATACAGACTCACGGCCAGGTACTTATCCTGATTTGAGTACTTAATCGCGTTATTCACCAGGTTGAGCAGAGAACGCGCGATCGCCTCGCGATCGATTCGGACCGGCGGCAACTCGTCGGTGATGTATTCCTCGTACGTAAAACCGTTTTGCTCGATCTGATAGCGGTACGCATCGAGTGTGCTGCGCACCAGCGACGACAAATCGGTGTCGCGAAATTCGTATTCTTTCTTACCGGCTTCGATTCTCGAGAAATCAAGAATGTTGTTGATCAGCGCAGTAAGCCGCTCACTCTCCTTGCGAATAATCCGGTAATACTCGAGCTGCTTGGCATCGTCAGGAATGCGTCCTAACTCGAGCGTCTCTGCATATAGGCGAATGAGAGAGAGCGGAGTGCGCAGCTCGTGGGAGACGTTCGACACGATGTCCGACTTGAGCTTCGCGAGTTCCATAGCTTTATTCACGCTGCGATACGTAAAGTACAGTCCGCTAATGAGCAGCAAAGAGATGCAGCCCAGCGTGATATAGCTTGTTCGCAGGAAACGCTCGGTGATTGCCTGAATCGTAGTGCCCTGATACTTGATACCCATTACTAACTCGGGAAACGCACCTTCCATCTTGCGCTCGACTTCTGGTTCACCACCGTCCCAGCCTGTGGACGCGGCGACTGGTTCCGAGTCTTTGTATTGGTGCAGCATGATCCCGATCTTCGGATGCGAGCTGTCACGAGCTGCTTCGGCCTCAGTATCGGCCATGATGGAACGCAGCGTACTTGGAAGAAATTCCCGCTGCAGAAAGTCGGCATCGAAACAGATCCCGCCCAGAGTGATTCGATCTTTTCCCGCAGCGTCTATCGGGAATACGAGAACGTTCTGATAAGCAGGATGTTTATCTCCCTTCGCGGCCGGATAGGAGAAGGCGAAATATGGCTTGTCGCCCTTGTGTTGCATCTTCCGGACTTTCTCCAGCAGACTCTCGGCCTCAATGCTGAACCACAGCTGAACTTCGTTCTGCAGCTTTACGCCTTGGGCGCGTGATTGGGGATCGCTCATCTTCGAACTCTGAGATCGGACGATCGTCCCGGTCGGCTTATCGAAGATGAAGGCGTGCGCTATCCAGGGATGGTCTTTGACAATCTTGTCCAGCTCCTCGCCGGCATTTGGTGCTGTGGGACACGGGAATTTGTGGCGCGCCTCATCCGCCATTTCGTAAGCGCGCTCGGTCAGCCGCTTATCGGAGATCGCTAGCATTTGCTGGAAGTCGCGCTGGAAAGCAGCTTCAACCGCGCGGTCGCGCTGGATGGACTTGAGGTGCAGCACGCTAAATACAACAAGCGCTGCCGCGGGAAGAGCCACTAGCTCGAGCGTCAGCAGCATTCGTGTGCGTGCATTCCAGAAGGGTTTTTTCATCGCCGTGCCCCAATCAACTCTGCAAAATCCTCAAGATCCGTCCAGAAACATACCCCGATGAACGTGAAGACATGCGAAAGCGCTGTAAATGATGGTAAAAAAATTGTAAAAACATCGGTCATTGGCCGCACTATATATCGAAACCTGCTTCCAGGCTTCCGTTCCATTGGATTCTTGGGGGAATTTGCCCGAGTTTGACAGGTTTGATATCAATCCATAGATTGATTTGCCGCTGTCTGGAAAGGATATATGCAGAATGAAATGAGCTTTGTGGAAGTCGCCAAGGCAATTGTGACCGACATTCATTTCCTCATTCCTGTGGCCGTCCTGATCGTCGGTGTGGCCCTGCTGATCAAGCTGCATTGATTCCTACGTTTCCGAACTAAAAGACCAGGGACCTCGCCTAAAAAATATGAGCACAGCGACTCAACCACTCACGTCTCAACGACTCGGATCGTTCCATAGTCTCGGCGTACTCTGCGGGCTTGGTGCCGGTGTATGGCTAGGGGCAGCCGAAGCCCCAACCAAGCTCGTGAATTCCGGTCTGTCTCCATTTGCCATTTCGCTGTGCATGGTGGCTGGGGTCTTCACTGCGCGATGGACATTTCCCACACTGATCAAGGGCACGCGATCGGTTTTTTCCGATCTCATGCAGAAGAAACACCTGATCGTGTGGGCAGTACTTGCGGGCGCATTGTGGGCTGTGGCCAACACTCTGACGGTTTTCGCCATACGAGACGTGGGACTCGCGATCGCGTTTCCATTATGGAATGCAAATTCGTTGATCGGAATACTTTGGGGATGGGCGCTGTTTGGAGAGCTGCGCGGTGCGGATAGTAAGACGGTGGCGAAAGTCGTGATCGGCGCGGTTGCGATTGTGATCGCCGCGATCCTGCTGGGCTTCAGCACAATCACGGGCGGGATCTCGGCGCCTCATGCAGCCCTCCGTGGAATTGCCGCTGCTGCCGGCGCCAGCTTGCTCTGGGGCACGATGTACGTTCCTTATCGGAAGGCGTACATCAGCGGAATGAATCCACTCTCGTTTGTTACGGCATTTACTGTCGGGGAATTGGGGGCGATGATCTCGCTGGTTCTGGCGCTGGACGGCGGCACAAACTCTCCTGTGTTCCATTCCAGTGGAATTCGACCGATGCTCTTTTGGCTGTTTCTTGGAGGGTTCGTTTGGGTAATCGGCGATCTGCTGCAGCAATTCGCGGTGAAGTACCTGGGAATCGGCCGCGGTATTCCGCTATCGAACACGAATCAGCTCTGGGGACTCGCATGGGGCGCGCTGGTTTTCGGGGAACTGGCTCACGCGGATTTCACGCACAAGCTTCTCGTGATTTCCGGTTCGCTTGTGATGGTGCTCGGAGCGCTATCGATCAGTTCTGCGGTGGCAGGCCAGGGAGAGCATTCGTCCGCAAGCGAGGCGGTTCTGGCTGAATGCAATCGCTATAAGTTGAATTATGAGAAGGTCCTGTCCGAATTCCGTGGTGAGTCCGAGGAGCGGGGAAAAAGCCGAGGCTGGTGGGACTACCTGATCATCCTTGGCGGAGTCGGCGTCTTTTTCTGGCTGGGGAGCCAGGCGGCTGTGCCTCCAATCTCGATGAATTTTTACTGGCTCGGACTTTTGAGCCTGATCCTGGTTGTCGCGCTGATTGCTTGCGCGTGGGCGCTGTGGAGGTCTACGAGGTTCTCGTGATCGCGCGAGCTTTATTCAGGTGAAGTCTAAGTTTGAGAAATTCACTGCTTATTCACTGTTAAACCAGGTAACAGCGAAAATATCAGCGAATTTAACAGTGAAAAAATCGGGCAAAGCTAGAACCCGCTTAAACAGCGGAGATGACGGTTGGCGCAGTGAATTATCAGCGAATTAACAGTGAATTCGGATTTGCCCTTCCCAAAGATAAGGCGGCCAAATAATCTCACTCGCGCGTTCCTGAGCCAAAGCTAACGTAAATGGGATTGCCGAGCAACTCTAATTTTCCAGATTGCGATACGACGTCAGCGCGTAACCAGTGGCGCTGACCGTCACTGCGCCACGCTGCTGTAAGCGTCTGGTCGGAGGTGGTAATGGCGACCGGCGGAATTGAGGCTTGCGGCTGACCATCGGCCAGAATTCGTAGTTGCGACCCCGCGCTTCCTGCCACTCGAACCGATAGACCCACGGTATCGCCAGCACCAACTTGCAGAATGCCGCCCATTGCCACTTTCGTGGTTCCAGCCTGGGCCGTGAAGTCGAGCAATCTATCCTGGGACCCCGTAAGGTCGACGAATACCCGTCCAGAATGGATCCCAGCCAGGATCCCAGGCACCGACAACTCGGAGGCGTACACGACGGTCGTCGGGCTTCCCACTGAGCCAGGCTTGTCCGGAGGAAGATCGGGATTGTGATTATCGCTGCCGCCAATGGCGGTAGCGCGATATCCGGCACTTAACTGTTGCTCCCAAAATGGAACTCCGGAGTAGGGGCCTTCCTCTGCCCCGCCATTCACCGCTTCCACTGCCGAAACCAGACGCATGTCCCAGGCCTTCGGGCGCCAGCCGCAGCCCATGCATACCTCTCCCGTAGGCGCACCGGGATGGTTGATCGAAAAGAGCGCGCCACGATTTCCGATCCGCTCCAGCAAAGTTTTCACATCAGGAACAGAGCCGGAGCCGATGCGGAAATCGATGAAGTCAGTTGTGCCGTAGACATTGGCATGCCCTTCGAAGGTTGTAATCTCCCGGCCGGGAATCAGCAGCAGGCGGTCGAAGTACGGTTGCAGCTCACGCAGCGCATCGAAGTGCGAGACGGTGTTGTGATCCGTAACCGCTATAAAGTCGAGCCCACGAGCAGCAGCAGCCTGAAGTGTTACAAAAACAGGACAAGGCATCTTATTCCCATTCTGGCTTTTGCAGGAACCATCACTGTGCGCGGTATGCATGTGCAGATCGCCGCGATACCATCCGGCGCCGGAACGAAGAGGCGCTTCTGCGAATCCTTCTACAGCTCCTTTTCCCGCCGCCTCAAAGTAGATCTTGGCCTCGTAAGAGGCCACACTCTGCGGGCGAATGTTGGGTACGCCGATCCACAGCTTCCATGTGCCCGGCAGCACCACTCCCGGAAGATACGACGGCGTAGCGTCAGTCGCGCTGATCGTGAACGAACTCTTGTTGCCTCCACTCCATCCACGAAAGCGCTGCGGATCCTGAATGCCGAGGTCCAAGGTGGTGCGCTCTTCTTTCCCTGTGTAGTGAAAAGAAACCGTGAGCCTCGCCGTATTCGCGGGAACATCGAAAGGAACTTCGATGTACGTGTTGTTCTGTTCGCCCTTCACTGTGCCATGCAGGACGAGGTCAGGCTGTTGCGCTGATGCTGTGACAGACATTAGAAGCACCGCGATGCCCAAGTGGAACCACATTGTTGGATAGAGTTCTCTTTGTTTTGTCATCCGCGAATCTCAGGAGGATAAGCTCTCCATTATCCACGCCAGCCGCAAAACCGGCGGCCGCTATGAAACCATTTCTCGCGTAGCGAAGTTAGAGGGCAGCCAATCTTCATCGAGCGACTGAATACAGCCGCAGGCGATAGATATGCTGTCGGTGTGGGTCCAGCAATAACTGACGCCCTTGGTTAGTTTGATCACCGTTAAGGCGTCGATCGGTAATCCATTGTCCCGAGGTGCGGGTGACTTGTTCAACGCTTTCAATGCCGGCGATTCCCGAATCGACATCCGGATCGCGTGTGATGCTCACGGTGAGACCGCTGCCGACAACGTAGAACTCTGAGGGGGACGATTGCAGGATCAGCATGGCGCCGTCATCGGCAACGATGGTCCTTGCCGGCCAGGAGCGCGAGAGTGTGGCTTCGAACAGGTATCCTCCGAGAGGGACTGTTTGCGTCTGGCGCGGGCTGGTTGCGTGTAGCACGAGACCGCGTGTCTGTCCTGCCGCCTGAGCTGCCGGCAGGAGGTCGCGCAGGCTATCGAGCAATTCATAGCCCTGCATGATCTTCGGTTTAGGATCGTCGTCTTTTTCTGGGAGCTTCACGGTATCAATGGCGAACGGACTAAAGCCAAAACTGCGTGCCTGCCCATAGGCATAGAACGCGTTATACCAACCGCTCTCGAGTCGCGCCTCGGGTATGAAGACTGGATTGGCCGGAATCTGATAACGCTGCACCCAATATTCGAAATTGGGCCAATAGATATCGGGTGAGTAGAAATCGATGCTGGGCGCGGCCGCTCGCCAGACCTCCAGATAATAAGGATGTGGCCCACCGCTGGGATATTCGCCTGCTCTCTCCTGCGGCGCGGGAAGCTGGGCGTTTGCGTACATAGGAAGGGCGTATTCGGTCTTGCCGGCGTGAGCGACTGCTTCGATGAAGTTCGCGTAATTCCAGGCCATGAAGACCTCATTCGCGGTGTCGCCAAACACCTCGCTCCAGCTTTGGCCGTGCTCGTTGAAGTGTGCGGCCAGTTCCGGCGAAAGCTGGAGACGTTTGGCCGCGAGAGTTCGGATCAAAGCGTCCGGTACGCGTCCCTGAAAGAGGCGATTGGCTTCCGCAGAACGGTCCCGACCACCTTGTCCCAGATAACCGACTTCATTTTCCACCTGCACCATCAAGACGGTTTGCTGATCGGAATCTTTCTCACGAAGGTGATGCATCAGTGTGGCGAATGCCCGACCGTCAGAACGGCGAGCCTCAAGCCCTAGCGTTGAAAGAATCTCCAGCGGTCTGCCATCGACAGATTCCGCGCGCGGGAAGCGCTTTGGATTGGACTTGACCCAAGCGGGCGCGTAATTGGAAAAGGCGTTCTTCCAACTCCCGAACCACAGGAGCACCAAGTGGAGATTGCGTCCTCGTGCGGTCTCAATCCAGTGGTCGAGTATGCTGAAGTCGAAGCTACCCTCTCCAGGCTCGATCTGTTCCCATGCAACTGGAATGAGGATCGTGTTCACATGCAATGCTGCCAGCTTGGGGATGATGACATCGGCCTGCGCGGCGGTGCCACCGGAGGAATTGCCGAGTTCGCCACCCAAAATCAGAAATGGCCGGCCTTTGACGATGAGCTGGCCGGTTCCATTCTCCTGTCTTATATGTGGCAATTCGGCAGCATGCAGCGCAAAGGAAAAGAGAACTATGCTCAGAGAGACGGCGCGAACAATGATCGTCACGAATCCTCCCCAAGCCGAGATTATCCGGCCTCGCTGGGATTCCGGCCAGTGAGAAGATTGGTGTTGATGAGCGACCTTGGAGTTAGAGCGCGGCTACGCGTCTATGCACTAGCAGAAAGTAAAGCGCAACGCCGATCAGCATGAGTCCGTTGACAGTTAGAACAATAGGAGCGCTGAGAACTGGGACCATCCATCCGGACACCAGGTTGCCCAGGGGCATGCCTCCTCGGAAAGCACAGTTGTATACGCTCATCACGCGCCCGCGCATTTCATCTGACGTAATCAGCTGAACGAGGGAGCTTACGCTGGCAAACACCGCCATTAGCGAAAAACCGAACAGTACCAAAACGGTACAACTGAACGCCAGCGACCTGGAGATGGCGAAGCCGCCGATCGTAGCGCCCAGACAGAGGAGCATAATTAGCGCACGCCGCCCTTTACCCGAAGCGTTGCCGAGGCTGGCGATAGCGAGCGATCCGCAGATGGAACCGACGCCCATCAGTGACAGTAGATCTCCGTAGATTCTCGGGCCGGCATGGAAGATATCGTTTACGTAAACCGGAATATAGGTTCGCAGAGGCATGCTCAACGCCGTCATGCAAAATGCCAGCACGATCAGCGCCGTCATGGACTCCTGCTGTCGCACGAATTTAATGCCCAATTTGAGGCTGGTAAGGACTGACTCATTCGAGCTCTTCGGCAGGAAGCGACTGGAGATGAGAAGCAAAGCGATGATCGGCGCCAGGAATGAAGCCGCATTGAGGCCGAAACACCATGTCTCTCCGATGCGCGCCAGAGCTTGTCCAGCGAGCGCGGGTCCGATGGTGACCGCCATGTTGAATTGAATCGAATTGAGCGCGATGGCGTTGGGCATGTCTTCGCGGTTTACGAGCGTTGGGATGAGCGCCTGGTAGGCGGGACCACCGAATGCCTGGGCGAACCCGGAGACGAACGACAGACAAAGGATGTGCCAAATGTGGACAACACCGGTGGCAACCAGAATGGCAAGCAGCGCCGAACTTGCGAGCTGCACGTATTGGGAGGCAAGCAGAATCTTTCTTCTCTCCACACGGTCAGCAACGACACCACCCAGAAGCGAAAAAAGAAAGATCGGAATTCCCCCGAGGAATTGATCGAGTGCGAGCAGAAATGCGGAATGGCTGAGGCGGTAGATCAGCCAGCTCTGGGCGACGATCTGCATCCACGTGCCGATGCTGGAGATACAAGCTCCAAACCACATCAGGCGGAAGTCGCTATAGGAAAATGCCTTGAAAACGCGGGTGAGGATAGAGGGCTTCGCAGTAACTGCCAGCCCGGATGCATCAACTTCAGTCGGCAAGAGTCTCGTCCCTTAGTCAGCTTACACTTTGACGCATCTTTCGGCGAAGTGTAAGGAAAATCGGGGGACGAGCGGGGGCGTAGGGGACAGGGAACAGGGGACAGTTGCATCGGGCGATGGGTGATTGTGATCGGGTGATCTGGTGATCTGGTGATGTGAGGCACTGTCGGGGATTAGTGTTGGCTTTAAAACGGCACGGCTCCGCTTTTGCTGGAGCCGTGCCCTTCAAAGCAATGCAAAACTAAAGGCACTCAATCATTGCGTTGCTGCCTCCTTGCTGGGCTGAATCACATCGTAGAGGGGCTGTGCAGGCCAGGCTTGTGCGCTCTGGTTCGACACTGTCGCAGCAAGAATTCGAATATTTGGATTGTGCGGCAGTGTGAGTGTCTTCGCTCCTGCGGGGACGTCGATGGGATAAACGAAGAGATAGGCATAGGCGTAGGCGTCGTCCATTGCGCCTGAGTTGTGTCGATGGGAGGCGAACCAGCCGATGTCGGCACGTTTGATATAGCCGGGCAGCATGCCGACCATCTCACCGTAGGGGTTGATATAAACGTTTGGCCGACGCGGATCGGGTGGGACGTCCCCCTGGCGAGTGGAGCGATTTTCCTCAGCGGCCTTCCAGACGCGCGTGTCCCACTGGCCGACGAAGCCGGTCCATTCCTGAATGTTCAGATCTGTGGATTTATCACCAACCTTGAAGGAAGCCTTGTGATCGCCATTGGCCGCGGCTGCCAGCAGGTAGAGTCGCCTGAAGTTCCCCGCGGGTAGATCGATGGCTTGGCCATGAGCCGTCACGGCATTGAGTTTTTCCGTTTTGGGAGCCATGGTGAACGTCAAGCCGGCGTAATCAATCTTTGCGGGCACTATTTCTGCCGCGAGAGCTCTGCCTTGCGGAGTCGTGGGGCGATCGAAAACACAGTCGAAGCATCCGTCTGCCGGACGATTATGCGTGCTGACGACCGAAGTATCGTAGGGCAGCTTCACTGCGGCGAACGCCGGCGCGGATACTTTCTTTGGCGCGGGGCCGAGTCGAAGGGCGAAGCTGCGCGGCTGGTTTGCCGTAAACGATGTGACCAGCTCGCCGCCTCCGACCGTTGCACTCCCTACAGCCTGTTCCTGACCGTTGATTTCTCTTGCTGCTAATACTGGCGAGGCGAAGGTGATGTGAACGTCTTCGGCCGGTTTGCCATCCATTTCGACCATACGCAGCACAATTTCGTCCCCCTGCTCGGCCTTCTTGAGGGCGAGAACTCGGATGCGCGGGTTGTTCAGATGCACCAGTGAGAACTGCTTGCCCAGCGATCCGGAATGCTTCGTCGCCTCAAATGCGACCAGTGGATCGTTCAAGCGATAGGCTTGCCAGTCAGTCTGTCCGGCTCGCCAATCGTTGGAGTGGCCGGCAAGTCCAAAGACAATGTCGTGGTGACCGATGTCCTGCGTGCCCTGATCATGATATCCGCCGCGGGTTCCGGGGGTTCTGATCAGAGTTAAGCGCAGGGTTTGGTCATTCGGTTTATCAGAGGCGTTCTTGCAGTCGGTGAGCACCGTGGCGCCGTATCCGCCCCCTTGATCAGTGAGGTCGATCCACTGATGTGAGGCCACTTCGAACTGCCGCTCTTCCTCGTTGGGACGCTGGATGGTTCCGATGTCCCAGTTGTAGGTCGCCATGTTGTTGCGGGCGCTCAGCGGAAAAGTAGCTTTGAGATTGGCTTCCTTGGTTTTCCAGTCGATCAGATTGGCAAACTCGACGCGATTGCCGCCGTCGCCTGCGGCTAAACGAACTGTCTGAACGAAGCTCGAGCCCTCGGTTTCGCGCTCGACTTGGAGGGCCACGCGCGCAGGGCCGTTCTCAACCACCGTGATCTTCGGCGAGCCGCTCACGTAGGAGCGCGGCGGCCGCTGCTCGTCGGCAAAGTCCATGTTCCACGCCGGCCAGTGCTCGGGATTGTCGGTGGAGATTGCGAGGCGAATGGGCGACGAGAGCAGTTCGTTGTTCAGTTTCTTATCGAGGATGCTGGAGACGTCGCCCTTCGAATCAACCTTAAGTCTGTAGCGAGCGTTCTCCAGCGAGGACTCCGACGCTTTGAGTTCCGAAGTCGATGGAACTGCATCGCTGGGTCGAACGTCAAAGACGGCGTATCCCACCGAGGGAACTTTGGCTAAAAAGATGACCTTGGCAGCTCCGTCCTTTTCGCCGCTAACTTGAGCGGGGACTTCCTTTCCGTCCGGACCGGTTACGCGAACCCCGCGCGGAGTTCCATTTTGGAAATGAACGCCGGCCTCTACGACGTCTTCGCGATCGATGTTGAGAGGGTTGTAGACGATGATCGGCGTGCCTTGCGCTTGCGTATCGAGCGCCGAGGAGACTGCCTCGGTCGCGCTCGACAGCACGCTGGCAAACTGATTCATCGCGACGATGTCGTCATTCCATGCGTACTCGAAGGATTTTGGAGTCGCAGTGCCGGGAAGGATATCGTGGAATTGTCCACCCATTACCAGGGTCCATGCATTGTTCAGACGCTCGAGAGGATATGGGCGTGCACCCAGCCACGCGGCCGCAAGCGAAGCCTTCTCAGCCGCATCGGCGAGCAATTCGTTCTTGCGCATCCAGCGCTTCTGGTATGCCTCTGAGGTAATCGAGCCGGCGGAGTGGTTGATCAGTTCGAGGTCACCCTTATAGCGCGGCATGCGATCAGTGTTGCAGCACTTTAGGATGTCGTTGAACATCTGATCGGCCGTCGACCAGACGACCCGAATTGGGCCATCGCCCACCTGCACCGGCTTCGCATTGGACTCAGCTAGTTCCTGCTCCGCCTCCCAGGATGATCCAGGTTTGGGTGGGCCGGGAATGGTAGCTGTGGATTTCGTCACAATCGCTTCCATCAACTTCACCGACGACTCATTTGGCGCGCCACCAATGTCTCCGGTACCAACGTAGTGATAGTCAGTTTTGATCCCAGTTAAGTCGCCATTGATCTGGATGCGCTGCACCCAGTCTTCACGCGCAACGCGCCGGCGACGCTCATTCTCGCGATCGGTAAGATTCGGATCTGGTGGGGGAGGAGGGGGAGGGGTCTTGCTGATGTCGTAGACCACTTGACTGCCATACGTGAGCGGATTCAGAGCGGCCAGCACAGTGCTGCCATCGGTGCCTTCCCAGACACCGACGTTGAAAGGAATGCCATCCGGAGTCTTCTCCGGCGAGTTGGGTCCGCCGACGTGTGGCGCGGGCTGCCAGTCGGACGAAAGCTTCTGCGTCGAGAACCCAACGATTCCTGCATGGTGCAGGATGCTGGGCAGAGAAGCTGGAAATCCGAAGCAGTCGGGGAGCATGTACTCCTTGCTGGCTACGCCGAACTCGCGGCGGAAGAAATTATTCCCGTACAGTATCTGGCGGACGATGGATTCGGCGTTCGGCGAGTTCACGTCGCCTTCCTCCATCGAGGAGCCTGCCGGAAACCAACGACCTGCAGCTACATATTGCTTCAATCGCTCGAAGTCCGTGGGGAAGTACTCCTTCATGAGCCGGTAGCGGTTGGCTCCGGTGAAATTGAAGATATAGTGCGGGTACTTATCGAATAGCGCGAAGTTGTTTCGCAAGGTCTTACTTAGATATTCCTGGATACTTTGCGGATACTCCCACCGCCATTGCGTGTCCAGGTGCGCGTAGCCAACGGCGTACAGTGTGGATTCTTTACTCAAGTCCGAAGAAGTGGCCGCGAGCGGCGTTTTCTTCTCGGTAGCTGTGGCTTTCTTCGCAGTCTGCGATTCCAGCAGGATTGACCATACGATTATGCATAAGCACAACAACAGCAACCGCTTCGATGTTGCTTGCATTCAGTAGCTCTCCATTAAGAAATATTGATTGCACTACCTGCATGGTAGAGACACAGCATGCTGCGTCTCTACGAGGATGCCGATTACTGTGACATAGCCTTTGTTACAACGGAATCTCAAGTTCCCGGGAAAGGTAAGACAGAATACGTCCTGAATCGCTGAGCTTCATCAGACGATCACGGAACTCTTCATTCATCAGCTTGCGCGCAAGCTTCGCGAGCACTTTCATGTGGCTGTTATTTGCATCGGACTCATGAACGGCGAGCAATACGACCATCTGCACAGGTTTTCCATCGAGTGAGTTCCATTCAATCGGACGCCGCAATTTCAACACGGCAATCGAATTCGCATTGATCAAATCGCTCCGGCAATGAGGAATGGCAAAACCATGTCCCAGCCCAGTGGAGTAGGCGGCTTCGCGCGCCCACACAACGTCCTCCAGACGATCGGGGTTTTCCGTGCGCCCCGCGATGAAGAGCGAGTCGATCAACTCGCGAATCGCTTCCTCCTTGCTTCGGCTATCGCTTTCTACGATGACGAGACTTGAATCCAGCAGAGACTGAGAAGTATCCCGATGGTCGTCCGCCAGCAGCTTGTTCACCTGCTCTGCCTGTGTACAGGCCATGATTCTCGCCAGAAGCTCTTCGCAGCTTCTTGCCGAAAGCTGGGAAATCCTATCCTTGAGTGCCGGAACCTGGGATGCCGAAGCGCTGATCTCATCGAGACCGAGTCCCACCAGGATGGCAAGATTGCGAACATCGCCGGCCATTTCTCCGCACATGCCGATCCATTTGCCATTGGCATGAACGCCATCGACGATGTGCTTGAGAAAGCGGAGGAAACTGGGATGACGGACGCTGGACAGCGCCGCCACTTTCGCGTTATCGCGATCAACAGCCAGGAAATACTGATTCAGATCGTTGGTGCCAATGCTGAAGAAGTCAACCTCAGCGCAAAGTTGATCGAGAATAAACGCCACTGAGGGTACTTCAATCATGATCCCGACCGGCATCGCCGCATCAAACGAAATTCCTTGATTCGTCAATTCATTCTGCGATTGTGCAAGCTGGTCCTTGAGCCACTGCACCTCCTCGATGGTGGAGACCATTGGGGCCATAGTCTGGAGTTTCCCAAAAGCGGAAGCACGCAGAATAGCCCGCAATTGCGTGGGATAATGACCGGGCGCTGGTCGGCAAGTTGAGCAGCCCGTTTGTAGATCTCAAATTGCTCGTCCTCGGAAGGAGCGCGATCATGACCGATAAACAGCATCTCGGTTCGGAATAGTCCGATGCCCTCGGCGCCTTGAGCGCACGCAGCAGCGACCTCCTCGGCGGATGACACATTCGCGGCGACTTCCATTCGCAGTCCGTCGAGTGTGACGGCGGGCCGAAATTTGTTGCGGGTTAGCGCCGCGTTGCGTTTCTCGATCGCTTGCTGCTCGCCATCATAAAAACGCCGAACGGCGGCGGTGCCATTTGGGAGAACGAGCCCACGATTGGCATCGACTACAAGCTCGCGCTCACCCGACAACAACACCGGCGCATCCTTTACGCCGACTACGGTTGGAATTCCCAGCGAGCGCGCCAGGATTACCGCATGCGAAGTTCTACCGGCGTATTCCAACACGAGGCCGCGAAGCCACTGGCGATCCATTCCCAGCAGCTGTTGTGGGGCCATGGTTTCGGCGACGATAATGCTTGGCTGCTTCAGCTCAACTGATGCGGCCGTGAACTTGGGGCCATAGATTTCTTCCAGAAGGCGCAGGCATATCTCCTGGATATCGACCGCACGATCGCGTATATAGCTGCTTTCGGATTTCTGCAGGATCGACATGAAGAACTGCGCGCTCTCTGCGAGCGCCTGCCCGGCTGAGCGGCTTTGCGCGAGCAGCTCGCCAATCTTGTCGGAGAGCGAGATGTCTTCGAGGATCGCGAGATGCGCTTTAAGTACGCCCGCCTCGGCAGGTGAAACTGAGCGCGCGAGCATGGCCTTGATCCGCTCACGAACCGTTGCCATCGCGCGTTCGACGCGCCTCTCTTCTCGTTTAGCATCTTCCGCAACTTCGGAATCGAGGCCTGCGGGCAGCGTTATTCCGCCAACGATTACAGGCGTCCCCATTCCTATTCCGGGACTTACCCCAGCACCAAAGTAGCATCGAATACCGGATGCCAGCAGCGCCCGAGGCAGAGGGCCAGTCCTGCGCTCAGAGCCGGATTCCACCAGAGGCTCGTCGCTCTTCGGCAAATCGCGAGTGATATAGCCGAGCAGGGCAGCGCCGGCGGAAGTCTCGTCAGTCCCAGCAACGCGGATGGAGCATTCGTCGCCACTCCGGATGTCAGCCGAGATAATTGCGAGCGTGCTTTTCAGATTCGCCGCAGCACCTGTGCGAAGATTTATCAGGGAAAGGTCGCAGGCGAAATCGCTGGCAAACTCAGCAAGTTGGCTCGCAGGCCGGGCATGGAGTCCGTTTGGCAACGGGCAAATGAACTTGAACTCCACCGGATTGCAAACCTGCGACATACCGCTAGCCCTGGATTCTCTTGAATACCGAAACGGGATTCTTAATGGCTTCCTGAACTGGAACTTGAACGACCCGCAGATGTTCGAAGCGCTCGCGCTTTTCGATCTCGATATCGACCGCAAATATGGCAACTTCGGCCTGGCGTATCTCGCTTTCCTTTAGCTCATTTTCGATTCCCATGGCTCCCTGGGTTTCCACTTTGATCTGGTGTCCTAATGCCTTGGCGGTCTTCTCCAACTGTTCCGCAGCCATGTAGGTGTGAGCAATTCCGGTGGGGCATGCGGTTACAGCAACGATCTTCATGCGGCCCTTTCCATAGCTTTGTTTCGCTTTTGCGCGAAAGTCTTAACGGCACTGATCGCGAGAGCTGTGACCACGGTTCCGGCGACAATCGCGATCACATACATGAGTTTTTGTTGGACGCCGATCAGAACGATCGGACCTCCATGGGGTGCGGGATCGCCAACTCCGCCGAGCATGGCAATCACTGATGCCACCATCGATCCGAGGACGATACAGGGGATTACGCGAACTGGATCGGCAGCGGCGAAGGGGATCGCGCCTTCGGTGATACCGATCATGCCCATCGCCAATCCGGCTAGACCTGCGTCCTTCTCCTCCTGACTCCAGAGCCTCTTACGAATTAGCGTCGCCAGACCTAAGCCTAGTGGCGGTGTGCAGATGGCAGCGGCGCAGGCACCCATAATGCGGTAATCGCCTTCACGGATCATGGCGGCGCCGAAGAAAAAGGCGGTTTTGTTGACCGGACCACCCATATCGAACGCAATCATGGCGCCTAGCAGCATTGCCAGAATCACCGCGTTCCCAGCGCTCATCGTTCTTAGAGCGCTGTTTGCTGCGCTCATCAGATGAGCGATCGGAATACCAAGAACTTTCAGCATCAATACACCAATGAATGCTCCTGAAAGGATGGGGATGATCAGGATTGGCATCACCGGCCGGAGGTACTTCGGAACAGGCAGCTTCTTCAGGAACTGCACGACATATCCGGCGATCAGGCCCACGAGGATCGCTCCCAAGAAGCCGGCGTTGATTTGGCCCGACAAGTAGCCACCAATGAAACCCGGAACCAGCCCCGGCTTCCCGGCTATGGAGTACGCGATGTAGCCGGCCAGAACCGGCAACATGAGTGTGAATGCTGTGGTTCCAATGTCGAGGATCAGCTTGAGTCTTGGAGAGTGGGAAAAATCGGGGCCGCTGGGGGTCATCGCGAGCGCGATCGCGAACGCAATCAGGATGCCTCCGCAGGCAATGAACGGAATGGCAAACGAAACGCCTGTCAGTAAGTGTTGCCGTAGTTGTTTGAGCAGTTCAACCATGCGCTCCATCATCTAAAGAGCTGGATTTCGTACCGGCGTATTGTAGCTGCGTCGCCGGAACGCCCGACAATGAAGTCGCCACTGTGCTGGCCCGACTTTCGCCGACAATCGCGTAAACTCCTTGCCCCTCGTCGCCGTTTTGTCCCGCTGCAGGCACGAGCCTGTGTTCCCTGAGAAAGCCATGCTTTCCCCAATTGGGACACAGGCGCGTGCTACCTGTTATCGCCTCAGAATTGGGCGCGAAGCGAGAGCTGGAGGTTGCGCTCGCCCTGGCCGGAGTTACCGCCTTTGGTTAATACCTTGCCGAAGGTCGAGGCGGTCGGATTCAGGCCGATGTTGTTTGTACCATTGCAGCCACTGCCGTTGCACCAGTTCGGATGATTGAAGACGTTGAATGCTTCGGCGCGGAACTGAAGTTTCACCCGTTCCGTTACGGGAATCGCTTTGAATAGACCCATATTCCAGTTCCAGAACCCAGGCTGGTAGATAAGGTTACGAACCCGTTGCGTGTTGAAGGTGAATGGCGCCGGCTTGGTGAATATTGGCGTTCCATCCGGATTCGTGGTAGTGAACCACTGACCGTTTGGACCAAAAGTACCGATTACCTTGGGATGTCCATTCACTACCCAGTATTGACCGTTTACTCCACAACTGAAGTTTGCGTCCTGCCCCACATGAGCGAAGTCGTCGGTCGAGGCAACGCTGCAAGGCAAGCCGGTCTGGAACTGCCCAATTCCGCTGATCTGCCAGCCACCGAGCACCTTTCCGGCGAAGCCTCTTTCCTCACGGAAGAAGGGAGTCGGATAGAGATAGTTGAAAACCAGAATGTGACGAGCATCGAATTCTGACGGTCCCCAGAGGAAGCTGGTGTCATAGGTATCCGGGACGACATCACGTTGATTCGACCCATTGTCGACGCTCTTCGCCAAGGTATAAGAAACGCCATATTGCAGGCCATTCCCGCCGCGTCGATTTACGCTCACCTGGAGCGAGTTGTACCTCGAACTTGCAATATCATCTGTCTGGCGAATCGTGCCGAAGCCCTTGTACGGTCTGAAAGCGTCGATACTGCATGGTGGCTTTGCTATCAGGCATGGGTTGGCAGCAGCAGTAGCCGTGGTGATTTGATTGATATCCGCCTCACGCTGGAGATGGATACCACGACGTCCGACATATCCCACGCTGGCTGTCGTCCTCCAAGGCAACTCGCGCTCGACCGAGAAGTTCCAGTTCCATGCCTCTGGGTTTCTCAAGTTCCTGGCCTGAGTCGTCACAACCAAGGGTATTTGGCCCGCAGAATTGGGACCAAGGCTATCCACATTGCCGTTGGTGAGACTGGCGCTTGGCTGGAACGGTGGATTGCCGCCCAGGAAAATAGAGTCACTCACCCCTAGACGTGTGTAAAAACGTCCGCCACCGGCACGAAATACGGTCTTGTTGCCAGGTTGATAGGCTATGCCCAGCCGTGGCTGAATATTGTTCCACTGAATGTTCGAATAATGATCGGGTACGCCGCGGAATAATCCGTTGTACAGGGTTGTGTTGGCTTCAGGAACGTGCGCCTTTGCCGAATCGGGAAAACGGCTTCCGGGAATCACCATCCCATTGTAGAGCTGTTGGATAGTCGGTGACCCGGTGATAAGTCCGGTTGTTGGATCCACATTCACTGCCAGATTCGGATCATAGAATGCGGGATCGAAGACGGCCTGATTCCCCCAAAGCGTGTGATAGGGTTCGATGATGGTGGAGCGAAGGCCGGCATTCAGGGTCAGATTCTGTCTGACTTTCCATGAATCCTGCGCAAACATTTCATACATAATCGCGCGAAAGACAGTGAAGGCGCGATGACCGATCTCTGAATATCTGTCGAACAACCCTAGAGCAGCGTTCGCCGATGCGACTCCGGTTCCTCCAGCTCGGCTATCGAGGAACTGGAATTGGCCATTCTGGTTATTGGTGCAGGTTGAGCAGGCAGAAACATTGATCTCATCGTTATCGTTTTCGCCCTGATACTCGAACAGGCCGCCGAACTTCCAAGTATGGTTTCCCATGACCCATGTCAGACTGTCGCTGGCGTCGATGATCGGTCCGGAGGAATGGGATGGATACGGGCCCCCATTCAGCGTAGAGAAGCTCGACATGTTTACGCTTGGGATTCGCGTGGGGACTAGTTTCCCGTCGTTAAATATGTAGTTATAGTTTGTTCCGAACAGACCAGCTCCCTGTGCGGCTCCTTTAGTGCGATCCAGGAAATTGGGAGCATCGATCGGGATGTGGACGTTGTCCTTGCTGCCACTGATCAGGAGTTCGTTGACCTTCGTTGGACTGATATTCCAGACATAATTGATTGAGTTTGTCTGATTCGGCCGATCGAAGAACTTCGGCGCTTCGTTGGTGCCGCCGTCAAGTGGCTGGTATTCGAAGAAGGTGAAGTACACACGGCGGAAACGGAGTTGCTGGTTGTTGGTCAGATTGTAATCAACGGCGATCGTGTCTTTGCGCTGGTTCTGCGGATGCTTGGCGGAGAAAAACCAGTTTTGGTTGCCATTGATAGGAGTACTTAAATTTGCCTTGGGATACGCATTCAGAATGCCCAGGCCATTATGACTGACTTGGTTTGCCGGAATGATATTTCCCGGAAAGCATCCAGCCGTACTGATAATTCCGGATCCGGCGGGAATTTCCTTGCCGCACGACGAAGATGAAGCTGACTGTGGATCTGCTATGTACACCGGAATCTTTTTGCCAGTTGAATCCTTGCGCGTGACAAAAATATTGTTCGGGTCTAAAAGTTCGCTGAAGTCTCCCGTGCGCATGGCAAGCGTTGGGACAGTAAGGGCACTAGTATCCGTGAAGACATACCTTACCCACTCCTGGCCCCAATAGAAGAACAGCTTGTCTTTATTGGCGTTGAAGTGATTCGGAATGTAGACCGGGCCTCCGATGTTGTATCCGAACTGGTTGTAATGGATGGGAGCGGTGATGAACGCGGTCGCGGGCGTGGTGTTCCGCTGCCATGTATTCGCGTTGAAGATCGTGTTGCGAACATATTCATAGGCTGCGCCGTGGAACTGGTTGGTTCCACTCTTGGAAATTATGCGGATCTGCCCACCCGATGACCGTCCGTACTCAGCCGCATAATCTGCCGTGAGGATTTGAATTTCTTGCGTGGAATCAACATCTGCCGCGCCGATGCTGTTTCCGTTGGAGCGTGTGCGCACCGCGGGAGCACCGTCATACGTAATCAGACTCTCGGGCGTTCGCGCACCGTTGATGTTCGACGGTCCCTGCGTGAAGTTAAAGCTGAGGTTCGCCAGCGTACCGCCACGCGTCCCGGGTACCAGATTGGCCATGAAGATTGGGTTGCGACCGTTGATCTCGAGCGCGTCAATTTGCTGCCTGGTGACGAGTTTTTGGACTGCCGCCGATTCTGTCTGCAACTGGACGGCGGTCGCCGACACCTCTACCGTCTGCGTCACTGACCCGACAACCAGCGTCGCGTCCACCACGAGGTTTGAACTTGGGTCGAGCTTGTTGTCCGTGGATTGGTAGCGCTGGAAGCCTGGTGCCTCTGCTGTGACTGTATAGAAGCCTGGTGGAACATTGGTGATTATGTAATAGCCGGACTCGTTGGTTGTGGCTTGGCGCTCTACGCCGCTGTTGTTGCGGACGGTGACCTTGGCGTTCGGAATTGTCGCCCCGGACGGGTCTTTAATAAAACCTGAAATCCGGCCCAGGTCAGATTGCGCGAATGCGAGCGGCAAGCTCAGCAGAATCAAGAGCCCAATGCAGAAAACCAAGTAGGCGGCACGGCGGATGCATGGAGACATGTTCACCCTCTCTAAAGTTTTGCAGTCTGCGACGTTCGGGAACAAAGTTCCCAATCTGGGATGTCATGGATGTTGATCGTTTGCGCGCGGATTGGCCTCGAACGACGCTTGTTGTAAATCCGCTGCGGTCGGGAAGTATCTACTAGAACGGGGCAACGGAAAAATAGTAGACAAGACACATTTATTGGACTAACGTAACATTCCGTGCGTGCCTCCTCGGCAGTCGAGATTGCGCCCCAAACTCTCGCAACGAGAATTATCACGGCGAAGCTGGAGCAGTTCCTTCGACGCGATCATGTACGCCGCGTTTATTTTGCCGAAGACAGCGCCCCTCCCCAAATTCTGGCGTACGTGACGCATTTTCCGCGACTCTACCTTCCTTTAGCGGGATCGCACGTGGTTGAGCTGGCGCAAAACGCTGTGCCGACCACGATTCGGCCCACGCGTGGGCAAGCTCTGTTCGTGCCCGAAAATGCCTGGGACAAACCTGAATGGTCGGGGCCGATCGAAGTGCTGACATTCCTGTTCGGTGCCAAGCATTTTGGCATCAGTCTCGCGCAGCACAAGGGGCGTTCGGAAATGCCAATCAATGCCATCAAGACTCACATTCATGGCGCTTATGACGCAATGACGCACAACATCCTTGCGGCGCTCACAGCCTTCGCGTCGGATCGTAGCCAGGGGCCTCTTGGTCGATTACTGATCGAGGCTTTGCTGCATTCCTGCCTGAGATTGTTTCGCGTGCCTTCTTTGGAACGTCCGCGGAAGGCAATCCGCACTCATGAGTCCATCTGTCTTTATATGCAGGAGAATTTCCAGACAGCTCTGACGCGCGAGAGCGTCGCTGAGCACTTCGGACTCGCGCCGAATCACATTTCCCGACTCTTTCGTCGCGAGGGCCAGATCCGATTCAATGATTATTTGAATTCCATACGGATGAATCGCGCCAAGTTCATGCTGCGTAACTACAGTCTCACCCTCAAGGAAGTAGCCGCCAATTGCGGATACAACGACATCGCGTACTTTTGCCGCATCTTCAAGAAGATGAACAACGAGACGCCGACCCAGTACCGGGCTGTGGATACCGGCGTGGCGCGTTAGCGTGGGGGCGGCTAAGCAGCTAAACAGTCAAATAATTGGAGTTGACCCGGCGTAACAATTTCTTGACGCACTTTGAATATTCAGGCGGCGCACACTTTGCCGATGATCTCCAAAGCCTGTTCGCAATCCGTCCGGCTGACGTCCATATGAGTGACTAGGCGCACGATCGAATCGCTTACCGCGCTGGCGATCACGTTCTTCTCGCGCAACCGGCGGAGCATCTCCTCAGAGGTCATCCCGGTCTCACTCACGTCGAAAATGACGATATTAGTTTTTACCTTCTCAGGCGTAATTCTGAGCTTCGGAATCGCGGCGAGACGATTTGCGAGAAATTTTGCATTATCGTGATCTACCTGTAGACGCCTCGGCATCTCTTCGACTGCAATAAGCCCAGCTGCGGCGAGGACGCCTGCCTGCCGCATCCCTCCGCCGAGTGCTTTGCGGACCGAGCGTGCCTGGTCGACGAAGCTTCGACTGCCGACCAGCATAGAACCAACCGGCGCTCCGAGGCCTTTTGAGAGACAAAACATCACAGAGTCGAACTTGTGCGTAACTTCTGCAACGGGCAGCTTTAATGCGACCGCTGCATTGAATACGCGAGCACCGTCCAGATGGACCGGAATGCCACGTTCGTGAGCGGCATCACAAACTTCTTCCATGATCTCCACCGGGGATACGGTGCCTCCCGCCATGTTGTGCGTGTTTTCGAGTTCGATGAGTCCGGTCTGCGCGCGGGCGTAGCTGTAAGAGGGGATCTTCCTTTTAATCTCACTCCACGTGGAGATGCCATCTTCGGCCCGGAGGGTGCGCAGGATGCATCCGGAAAAGAGCGCCGGCATACCCATCTCCCAATCGATTATGTGAGCGCGCTCCTCGCAGATGATCTCCTGGCCAGGGCGAGTGTGCACCTTGATGGCGATCTGATTGCCCATGGTGCCCGTGGGCACGAAGAGCGCGGCTTCCCGTTGGAAGATGCGCGCTGCGGCAGCTTCCAAACGATTGACCGTCGGATCTTCGCCGTAGACGTCATCGCCTACTTCCGCCTCGGCCATGGCCTTACGCATGGCGGTCGTGGGGCGAGTAACGGTATCGCTGCGAAGATCGATTACAGACCTCGTTGTAGGGTCTTGTGCTTCGAGTAACTGCGAGGATGACTTAGTCATTTAATTCCTTGGCCTCGTCCTAATCATCGGTGGCGGTAGCGGCTGAGTTAGTCGGGCTCATCTTGAGCAGTGCGACAGAATGTGACTTACCCAGCGGGTACCGCGATAAAGCGTTCGAACACCTCGTTCGACAATAATCGGCCTTGGGGCGTGAGTCGAAGGAAGGTTCCGCATTGCTCAAGCAGTCCGGCATTGCAGAGTTCCCCAATCTGCTGTTTGAAATGCTGCACAACCGGCTCGCCCTCAACGTCGATTCCGCGGTTCAGGCGCAAACCAAGAAACATTATTTCTTCACTCGCCTGTTGGTCGTCGACTAGTGTCGGTTCCGGTTTGGACGAACCTGCCGAAAAAGCGGCCAAGTCATCTGTATTCGCAAGACGGATGCATTCGAGCTTCGTGGACGTGTTGCTCGCATACAGCATCGAATGCGCGTCGAGTCCAAAGCCGAGATACGGCTGGCGCGTCCAGTACTTCAAATTGTGACGAGACTCGGAGCCAGGTCCTGCGAAATTCGAGATCTCATACTGAGGGACTCCAACGCCATCCAAAAAATCGATTGCTTCAAGATACAGGTCGGCGACCAGATCCGAATCGGGAACATGATGCGCATGATAACGCTCGCCTCCGGCCATCAGCTCGCGTCCGAGGCGCGAATCTTCATCGACCTCAAGAATGTAGACGCTAGCGTGCGGAACGCCCGATTGTGCGAGTTGATTGAGAGAGATGTGCCAAGTGTCGGCGGTCTGATGCGGCAGGCCGGCGATCAAGTCCACATTGATATTGCTAATCCCAGCCGCCCGAAGGGTACCGATATCAGTCAGCGTTTGCTCCGCAGTGTGAAGTCTCCCGACGGATTTGATCTCTTCGTTGATAAATGACTGCGTTCCCAAACTGATTCGATTCGTGCCACCTTCGAGCAGAGCATCGAGTATCTCTGGGCGCAGAGTGCCCGGTGCGCACTCAACGGTAATCTCAGCTTCGGGCCGCACGTCGAATTGGTCACGAATAGCGTGGAAAATGCTGAGGAGTTGATCTGGAGCCAATGTCGTTGGGGTGCCGCCGCCGAGATAAATCGAATCGATTGAGCGTTCAAATTTGGCGCCGAAAGCCATTGCGAGTGCTTCAGCGCTCGCAATCTCCTCTCGGAGTCTCGCGACATATGCATGCATCTTGTCCCGTGAAAACACCCCAGACGCGAAGTTGCAGAAGCTGCACTTCGACCGGCAAAAGGGAACGGAGACGTAGATGCCAAGCACTGTAGTTCGATTATAGGGAGAACCGCTGGTGGTTGCGTGATTGAACGAACCGAGAATCGGGTGATCGGGCCATCCTGGTGATCGGCCGAAGTGAAACCCAGGCTTGCCGACTTTTACTTTGCCCAATGACCCGTTCGCTCCCTCCATTTTGTCCCTATCCCGGACTTAGCCACATTAAGCGCATAGAATCGAAGGGCTGAGGGCCATTCATGGTTAAGCGGGCAGTCATCACGGGCATTGGCGTTGTCAGTCCGAACGGAATTGGCAAAGAAGAGTTCTGTCGGGCAATCCTGGCAGGCAAGAGCGGCGTTAAGAAAATTACGCGGTTCGATGTCAGCGATCTTCCGGTGCAGATTGCGGGCGAGATCACCGATTTTGATGAGCTTTCCTGGATCGAGGCACGCGAGCGCAAGCACGTTTCGCGCGCCGTGCCGTTGGCGGTTGCTGCTTCCACTGAGGCTCTTCGGGATGCAGGCATCGATTGGGCGTCGATGTCACTCGAGCAGAAGCGCGATGTTGGCGTGATGCTCGGCAGCGGAGGTGGAGCACAGGAGTTCAGTGAGGAGCAATACCGTCATTACTTTCAGGGCACAGTCAAGCAGGCGAGCTTGTTCAGCATTCCCAGCGGAACGATGGGGACGCTCTCCAGCGAAGTGAGCATGCGGTTTGGGTTTCGTGGATTCAGTCATGTGTTTACTACCGGCTGTACTTCCTCCACCGATGCGCTGGGTTACGCTCTGCGTCAGATTCAGTTCGGGTCTTTGCCTGCGATGCTGGCTGGTGGCGTCGATACACCACTCGCGCCAGGCATTATGAAGGGATTCTGCCTGATGAAGATCATGACGCAATCCTGGAACCATGATCCTCAACGCGGTTCGCGTCCATTTTCGCAAGATCGCAATGGCTTTGTGGTGGGCGAAGGCTCGTGGATGTTTGTGCTCGAGGAGTATGAGCACGCGCGGGCACGTGGAGCGCGCATCTATGCGGAGATCGTGGGATATGGTTCTACCTGCGAAGCCTTTCATCGCGTCCGGTTGGCAGAATGCGGTGAGGAGCCGGCGCGCGCGATTCAGCTTGCGATGGAGCAAGCTGGCGTCTCTGCTGATAACGTCGACTACGTAAATCTTCACGGTACATCTACGCAGCTGAATGATCGCATTGAGACGCGCGCCCTTAAGCTTGCTTTAGGCGCGCGCGCGTACTCTACTCCCATGTCAGCATTGAAATCCCAAATCGGGCACCCGCAAGGGGCATGCGGAGCCGCAGGAGTAGCGGCGACGGTGATTGCGATGCATCATGGGGAGATTCCGCCGACCATTAACCTTGACAATCCAGATCCCGAGTGCGATCTGGATTACGTGCCGCAGCCTGGCCGAAAAGTTGAGATTGAGCATGCGGTCTGCAACTGCATCGCGTTTGGCTCGAAGAACTCCGCCCTGGTGCTAAGAAGAATCGCGTAATGGTGGCCGCAGCGATACCCCTAGTGTGCTGGGAACGTAGAGGGATCCAAGTATCAGTGCCGTGGCGGCTACTACCGCCGTCGGTACAGCCTGGAGCCGATTTAGAATGGCTCCTATGAATCTCGACGCCATTCAGTCTGGACTCAAAGAGCGCAAGCTGAGCGCTTGGCTCTTCTATGACCATCATCATCGTGATCCTATTGCCTATCGCGTGCTGGGCTTACGGCCCGATCTGATGGTCACGCGGCGATGGTTTTACCTCATTCCCACGGAAGGGGAGCCGCAAAAGCTCGTGCATCGGATCGAGGCAGGGCATCTCGACGATCTGCCCGGAAACAAGAGGAGCTATTCCTCGTGGCAGGAACTGCAACGAAATCTGCAGGAGATCGTTACTCCTTATCGCAACCTTGCCATGCAATATTCGCCGCAAAATGCAATTCCATACGTCGGGTTGGTAGACGCCGGCACAATAGAACTCGTGCGTAGCTTTGGAGTGAATGTTGTCAGCTCGGGCGATCTGGTGAGCCAGTTTGAAGCGGTGCTCAGCGACGAGCAGATTGCTAGTCATTTCATCGCGCGTGATGCCATCGATCGCATCACGGCCGGAGCGTTCAAGACAATCGGCGAGCGCGTCCGCAATGGTGGCACACATGAGTACGAGATGGTGCAGTGGATCCTCGAGGCTTTTCGTCGTGAGAACCTAGTGACGGAAGACTCGCCTATTGTTGCGGCGAACGCGCATAGTGGAGATCCGCATTTTGAGCCACGGCCAGACAAGTCACAGCGGCTGAAAATGGGCGATTTCGTATTGCTTGATATCTGGGCCAAGACTAGAGCTCCGGGAGCTTGTTATTACGACATCACTTGGACGGGGTTCATTGGCGAAAATCCTGGAGATCGGCAGCGTGAAGTGTTCGAGATTGTCCGCGATGCACGCAAGCTGGGTTGCGAAACGGTGAAGAAGGCTTTCGCCGATGGCCGTAAGATCGCCGGCTGGGAGGTCGACAAGGCAGTGCGCGAATTCATCCACAGCAAGGGTTATGGCGACAAGTTCGTGCACCGCACGGGGCACAACATCAGCAACGCAATTCACGGCAACGGCGCCAACATCGATAATTTTGAAACTAAGGATGAGCGCGAAATCTTGCCAAACACCTGTTTCTCCATTGAACCAGGAATTTACCTATCCGAATTCGGCGTGCGGAGCGAGGTCAATGTGCTCACGCGTCCAGGTAAGGCAGAGGTGACAGGGCGAGAACAGGAGGAGATCGTGCTGATCTAACTGCTGGGCTTCTAAGCTGCTAAGCTTCGGAGCTTTGTCTTGGAGGCATACGTGACCGATTTCAAGCAGCTCAAAGTTTGGCAGAAAGCTCATGATTTGACGCTCGCCGTCCCTCGAATGACTCCCAGTTCCCAAGGGAAGAGCTTTACGGATTGACCTCCCAGATGCGCAGATCCGCGATCTCCATTGGATCGAACATTGCTGATGGTCGCGGTCGCAATGGTGATCCGGCCTTCCAACGGTTCATTTGGATTGCGATGGGCTTGATGGCCGAACTTGAGTATCAACTGCTACTGTCAAGGGACGTAGAGTATCTCAAACCGAAAAACTACGAAGAACTGCTTCGATCCATTTCGGAAGTCGGCAGGATGTTCGCTGCGCCGCGATTGAAGGTTAAGGCAGCCAGCGTGGTAACGAAGTAGATGCCGCAACTTGGGCCGCTCGGACTATAAGGCCCGTATTTTCAGAGTGTTATGGCTTAGAAGCTCAGCAGCTTAGATGCTCATTCGCATTTTGCCGTTCAGAGCGTGGCATAATGTTCTGAGGAAATTATGACTGCTCTTCATCAGCAGCTTGGGGAATGGTTAGGCGTTCGACCTCCCGAATCGGAACAGGATGTACTCAATCTTATCGAGCGTCAGCTTCCTGCCTCCGCAATCAACCGCTTGCTCACGCTTGGGGTTACTCGCTCCGAAGTCGGCGCCCTTGTGATTCCCCTGCGTACCCTCCAACATCGGCGGTCGCGCAGAGAAAAGCTCACCGTAGAAGAGTCGGATCGCCTGCTCCGACTTATGCGTGTGCTTTCCCAAACTGAAAGCCTGTACGGATCGCGGGAGAGAGCGCTGGCGTGGCTGCGCCGTCCGAATCCGCGGTTGGCCAACCGCTCTCCGTTTGAGCTGCTGAAGACCGATGCGGGCAGCCGCATCGTGGAGGAACTGCTCGTTCAAATCGACGAAGGTATGTTCGTCTGATCCAGCTCTGGCGTATCAGTAAGCACAAGGAGCTAAGTGGGACCGGCGGCTTGCGTGCTCCCGGACGCTGGCATAACGCCGGCTCTCCCATTGTGTATCTTGCTGAAACTCCCGCTGGCGCCCTGCTCGAAGCCTGCGTGCACACCAGCGCAAATGATTTTCCTCCAAAGTACACGCTGCTTTCGGTGCGCATCGATGATCAAATCCGTACCGAGATTTTTGATGGAAAAGCACTACGCAAGGATTGGATTAATCATGTGGACGAGACGCGCGAGATCGGCTCCGAGTGGCTGAGATCGCAACGTTCCGCCCTGCTGCTGGTGCCGAGCGCACTGGTGCCAGCAACTTCGAATGTATTGCTGAACCCGCTGCATCCGGACGCGGCGCGAATAAGGATTGATTCTGCTTACGAGTATCCATTTGAGATGAGGATCAAGAAATAGCTGGGGAGCTATCTTCCCGGGCCGACGTTCTCATCGGAATTCGGATCCCACGTGAGTTCCACTCTGGAACCCTCTTTCACCTTCCCGGTAAAGCCACTCGCTTCCTCCGGAGGTAAACCCGCCAGTTCGCGCTTGCGATTTTGAATCTCGCGCAACTCGCGCAGAATCTCCGCCTCCTGCTTGACGTATTCATCTTCGGTGATCTTGGCCTCCTCGAGTTCTACCTGAAGATGCAGTAGACGTTCTTTAATAGGAGCGTCATCGGTGTACTGCTCCTCAGCCACTTTGGCTAATGTCCGGAGAATCGACTTGAAGCCGGTGATCGGGAGAGCGAGAAGGTCGTCGATGAATAGCACGTCGTTAGCTTGCCGTTCCTCTCTCCAGCTTCAATCGTATGTTCACGAAGTTATACGGAGGCCATGGGCCGGTATATTTGAAGTTCAAGCGATCGCCGAATTTTTGCGCCACTGCATTTACGGCGGCATCGAATTCGGATTCCTTATCTTTTTGGATGAGGAAGGCGGCATTCATGATCATCTTGTCGCCAATGACCTTGTTGTCACGCGACGCCACACATACAGTTCGAAGTCCGTCGTAAATCTCGCGGACGACCTCAGCCGCGCGCTCGGAGAGTGCCTTGTCAATCATGCGTCCGAGCTGCATGCGGGCGAAGTAGGTGGATTGCAGGTGCTTGCGCGTGAGTTCGTGCTGGAAGCGATGAATCTCTTCATTCTCACGCTTTAGCTCTTCGACGATACGATCGCGATCCCAGGTCACCTTGAGCCCAAATTCCAGCTTGTTGGCCATCTGCTTGAGCACATCTTTGAGGGATGGATAAATGCTCTTGAGCACCTCGCGGATGTCGTCGTCCGTGCGGAAGACCGTGCCGAAGCTCATCGGGATGATGGTGTTCGTCTTCATCACCGTTTCGATCACATGCTCGTGGGCGAGGGCATTTTCGCGTGTGGGATCGAAGATGAAAACTGGGGTTTTGCTTACGACTGCGGCGACGTCGCCGTGGTGGACTGAATACACGTTCTCGCCCATGCCACCAATGCCGATCTTGCCGAAGCTGACGTTGTCGCGTGCTTCGATCACTCCGTACACATAGCGGCCCTCTTGCTGCTGTGATTGGGGCTGGCCGTTAAATTGCGCGACTGCGGGGACGTCGACCGGTTGCAGGCTGTGTACTTCCTTCCTTGCGGCTTCCTTCTTCGGCCGCGCCGTGCCTGTGCCCGCTTTCTTCTTCGCTGTTTTCGAGGGACTCATACTTTTCTCTCAAAAGTTTATCGATTGTTGTAAAGAATTCTTCGATGTCTATCGGCTTGTATAGAATGGCAATCCCATCTTTACGTGCCTGCTCGGCTGTCTCCTTGCTTGCATATCCGGTAAGGATCGCGGCCTTCGTGTTCGGCTTCTTTTTGCGGCCGTAATCGATGACCTCAAATCCGGTGTGCTCTTGCTCCAGCGAGTAATCGCAGAGTAGGAGATCGAAATCCCGGCGATTCAACGCCTGCAAGGCTTCCGCTGATGAGATTGCAGTCTCTACATCGTATCCCTTGCGCGACAAAATAAGGCCGTAGGTAGTGAGCACTGCGCGCTCATCATCCACAACCAAAATCGAGAATTTCTGGTCGGAGGACATCTAAGGCAAAACCCTTTTCACCACGGAGATTGAGACATGGAGAGAGGCGCCGGTTTGGCTTTTCTGAATCCTGACACATTTCTCATTAACAGCCATGTTTGTGGCCCCGCCGATCCGCCTGCTCTAACGGATTTTCTCCGTGCTGTGTCCCGGTGATGAGCAAGTGCTTACCTCACCGCGGGCAATTCGATCTTGAAGACCGTACCCCTGCCAACCTTACTTTTTAAAGAAATCTTGCCCCCATGGTTGCCGATGATACCGCGAACAATCCACAATCCGAGTCCTGTGCCCTTTTCACCTTTTGTCGTCACGAAAGGCTCGAAAATGGTCTTTCGCAATTCTGGCGGAATTCCGCTTCCAGTATCTGCCACCAGAAGGCGAATACTTCCCAAGGGATACTCTTTGCTGTGATGCACATGGCGCGTGCGTATTTGTAAGCTGCCGGCGTCAGGCATGCTGTCCTTCGCATTAATCACCAGGTTTGAGAGGACTTGGCGCAGCTGATCAGCGGCCACGACTGCAGCGGGCAACTCGCGCAGCTTGGTCTTAACCTCGATGTTGTTTCGCTGGAGCTGCCGATTCAACAACAGAAGGGTGTCTTCTACGAGCAGATTGATGTTGACCGGCTTGACCTGCTCGTTGTTTCGATAGAGACCGAGCATCTGCCGAACGATGCGGGCGACGCGCTCGGTCTCGGACTTCAGAATGTCATAGATTGGTTGCGCATCGGCTTTCACCGAATCGGAAAGCAGATAGATGGCGTTCTTGATCGCCTCCATGGGATTGTTCACCTCATGGGCGATAGTTGCAGCCAGGCGTCCGGCGGCAGCAAATTTTTCGATCTCCAGCATGCGACGCTCAACTCTCAGCTGCTCGACACGCCGCAGCGCTGTCAGATCCCGCAAAACCGTGACCGTGAAAGCTACTTGTCCTCGCTCGTCATAAATCTTGCCGGAACGTGTGTCGTACTCGATCTCCTGCTTCGTATCGGGATCGGTGAGCTTAAGAGTGCCACTTTCTTTATCGGCAAAGCCAAAGGTGAAGGCAGTCACGTATGCGTCAAGTTGCGCCTGATTTTTGACACGAACGGTATCGGACAGCGTCTCCTTCTCGCTAATACCAAACAAATTTTGCGCAAGCGGATCGAGAAGCACGACTTTTGCCGATCCGTCGCATACCACAATGGGATCACCGACGCTTTCAATGATTACGTTCAGACGGTCGCGATCCTGACGGACTACTTCCTCAGCCGCACGCAGCTTCTCGTAGTTCGTACGCAATTCCTGGTCAGCCCGGCGGAGATCGGTGACATCGCGCATCACCGTAACCATGCCTAGAGGCATGCCGTCTCGGGTAAATGTTGGGGTGCAGACGGCCTCAAAGAGCATCTCTTCGCCTTCGATGGCATCGATCAACGTGAGATCGCGTGAGGCTTCTACGCCGGAAACGGCTACTGAAGATAGTGCTGCGGAGAAGAGCAGATTATTCATCTCGACAGCTCGCGCCAAGCCTTCGGTGAGGCCTTCCGCGACGGTGCTATCAGGGACTTTAAAGAAGCGTTCGGCGGCCCGATTTTGAACGATAACCCGGTAATGATTGTCCGTCAGGATAACCGGATCGCTCATGGATTGCATGACGGTTTGCAATTGGGCGATGGTCACGTCCATGTCCGTCATCCGGTTGTAGTAGTGCTCGACCTTGAAGAGTCGAGAGAGATAGCGATTCGCCATCTCGATCAAATTGCTAAGGGGCACCAGTTCTGGTGTGCTTTTTGTGGGAAGCTCAACCCCAACTAGTGCGGCATAGGCGCGCATGCTGCAGGTGCCGCATACCTGGCTTTCGAGACTCATCTTGCGGCGGCGCGCACTGTTGTCTACAGCCAGGCATTCTGCTCGTCGTTCCCGCTCTGCTTCCCAGCAGACGGTCGTATTGTTGTAGAGAATTGGGTGACAGTAGAGCGAGCGGTGGTGAAGGGAGGAGTCTCGTACCACGCTCGGTCTCTGCGAATGCAGCACATCAACAACCGGATTTCCAGCCGCAAATAGCGAACTGCGAAACCGGTCTAGATAATTCTTGGAGCAGTTCAGTGAGGCTGAGGGGAGGACCTCGCCAGTTTCGAAATCGACAGCAACGATGAATGTGCGTTGGAAGCCAAGGTCAACGATCTCCTCGAGCAGGATCGGATAGACTTCCTCAGAGCGCTCGGCCTGGAGCAGTCTTAAGGCCGTCGGGGTGCGTCGTGACGTAACTCGAACGCGGCGTTTGGCCGGCTCTGGCTTCAGCAGACGAAGTTCAGGCGTTGCCATTAGGATCCCTGGGGGCGTCTGGGCTTACCGCCGACCTCCGCCTTTTTTGGTCCTGCGAGGACGAGGACGTGGAACCGGCACTAGCTCCTCGCCTTCTTCCTCTTCGCCCGGTAATCCTTCCTCACCACTTGCCAATTTCGGACGGCTGATGGTAGGCATCAGTCCGACTGCATCGGCGTATCGCAGGTAAGTCTCAATGGAAGCCACCACAACGCGGGCTTCAACGGTAATGAGATCAATCCCGACCAGGGAGATCCGCACCCATGCGTCAATGACCATGCCCTTGTCGAGCACGCGATCAAGAACATCTATCAGGCTTGATCCGCCGGATACTCTCTCAACAGCCATCTGGGCCCCTCCTCAATTTCTCCATGATTTCCTGTTTCATTTGCTCTATCTCTGTCGCGATCCTGGTTTGGGCCGCGTAACTGGAGGAGTCGCTGACCGTCGCGGCCTTCCCCCCAACGCAGAAGCAACGCTGCGTCTTTGTGCCGCCGGCAGACTACGCGGCCTTGTGTCCGGCATCTGACGTGTAAGGTTTGGATCGAACTTCCACCAATTCATCCCGATCTGCTCGGCTTTATCGACGGAGCAGATCAGGAGCCGAATGCGGATAGTCAACAGTTCAACATTGGCCAGCGATACCCGGATATCTCCGGCGATCACCAGACCCTTGTCGAGGATTCGATCCAGGATGTCTATAAGGTTTGTAGTGCCGGATACTGTAGGTGCGCGATCCATCCGCCTCTCTCTACACTGAATACGCTAAAACACGAACTGCTCACTGTACAGAAAACAGCACCATTCAGCCAAGGCTGCGAGCCCTGTAAACAAAAATAAATCAGCGGAAACGACACCAGAACGGGTGGGGGGAAGCATCCGCAGGGAAGTACCTAGACAGATTCATAAATTCGATGCGGCTTGAAGAGGCGGAGTTGCCTCTGTGTAGAAATTTCAGCCCGGCAGTGCGGCCCGGGCTGAGACTTTCAGCTTGTTCGCTAGATGCGTACCGTACTCATTTTGCACAGACAAGACCGCATTATGGATTTGGACTGTTTATTGACGCGCGGAGCTCATTGACCGCGCGGCGAAGTTGCTGTCGCTACGTCCGTTCCGATCGCATCCCCCGAAAGTACCAGTTCCACGCGACGATTGCGTTGGCGGCCCTCAGGGGTATCGTTGCCGGCGATAGGCTGCATTTTTCCAAATCCTCGTGCCGTGACCGACGTTGCAGCCACACCTTGATTTACAAAGTAATTACGTACAGCTTCTGCACGCTGTTCGGAGAGCCGTTGATTGTAATCGTCGGTTCCGACAGCGTCAGTGTGTCCCTCGATCGCAACCTTCAGGCTCGAATAGGCCAGCAGGATGCCGGAGACCTTGGCGAGTCGCTCACGGGCTTCGGGCTTCAGTTCGTATTTGCCAGTTTGAAACAGCACGTCGCCCATGTTTGCGATCAGACCGCGGGCACTATCGTGCGTCTCAAGTACCGCATTGAGCTGCTGGAGAAGACGGGCGCGAAGTTCAGCCTTGTCTTTTTCTGCCTGCTGGCGCAGGCGATCGGCTTCTTGGGCAGCGGCACGGGACTTGTCGGCTTCCGCTGCTAACTGCTGCTGTTGCGCCAGTGCGGCCTGGCGGGCGGCTTCCGCCTCTGCCTTGGCTTGTTCAGCCTGAGCCTTGGCCTGTTGGGCCTGCTGCGCTGCTAATTCCGCTTCCTTGCGCATGCGCTCGGCTTCGCCTCGCGTTGCTTCTGCCGTGGCGCGATCCTCTTCTGCCTGCTGACGACGCTGGGCTTCCGCCGCCGCTTGAGCGCGAGCTTGGGCTTCGCGTTCTTGCGCTTCACGCGCCAGGCGCTCTTCTTCCTGCTTCTTGAGCGACATCACGCGCCCATCTTCCGCCGTTTGCGCCGCGTCGCGAGCGTATGTTGCAACCGAAGATTTCTGCTTGTTGCGATATGCCGTCTCGGCATTCGCCAATGATTTTTCAGCATTGGCGAGAGCACTGGCTGCGTATTTGTCAGCATTCGCGTTGCGAGCAATTCGAACGGCGTTGCGTGCCTCAAACAGCTCAAGCGGAGTGCGCGGATCGATTCCGAAGATCGCATTCTCAATGCGCGCATTGCTTGACCTATACGCGTCGCGTCCTAACAGCTGATAACTGAACTGGATCTGCTGCTCCATGCCGGCGGTGTCGGAGCGCAGCACGTTTTCCGAGATTACGAGACTTCCCGGCTGGGTGACAGCAAAGTACGGCTCGGCGGTCACGACGAGGCCGAAAGTCTGCAATTCCGTGGTGGCTTTCACCTGGGCTTGTCCGTGGCTGAGCACCAGTTCACCAAGGTTTACAGCTCGACCCTGAGGACTGATTGCCCACAAGACATACGTCAGGTACTCCATGCCGAACTTGTTGGCGGGCTCAAGGCCAGCCATCTTGAGTTCTACTTCCACACGTCCACTTCGGCTCTTAACCTGCGCATCGCCGTTGGCCGAAGGCATGAGCGAAGTGCCCTGCATGTCGACTTTCGAGGACGAAGCATTTCGGTAGTTGATCGCCTTCATCTGGTGAGCAACGGAAGTCTTACCTGGCGATGAAGCCTGTGAAGATGAACTTTGAGCGGCAGCCGTAAAGCTGAGAGAAGCTGCCAGGGCAAGATGAACGAGTGGTTTCATTGACCTCTCCGAATGGCGCATTCTGGGGAAGGACAGAGAATCGCCTAAAGGATGTTATGCAGCATCGGCCTGCCCGAGAACATCACTCAGGTACTAGAACGGTTGGACGTTGCCAACACAGGTGCCTTTGGCCGCGATGCTGGAAGATGGCCACGAAACTGCCCGACGTAGGGACCCGCGAATCCATGATCTTGCTCCAATTGTCGTTTTTCTTAAGCTGGTGGCACAGCCGCCCTCGGCTGTGAGTCAGCGGCTATAGAGGCGACCCCCTTGGCCATGCGACACAGCGTTTTTACTTTTTTTCGTCAGTCCACAAGTGGCCTAGCGGTCCTAGATCGAGATTCAAATCCTCTGGCCTAAGACCGAAATGGTCCGCGAGTTCGCGGATCTTCTGCTCGAGCTTCATCAACGCGAGTCCCATTTCTTCGATCTGAGAGTCGGCTAAACTGCCGCCTTCCATGCGGCGAATGGCTTGACGCTCGAGAAGTTTGCGAAGGAGCTCGATGAGACTGAGCACCAGGCGTGCGAGCCCTTGCTCGATGTTTTCGGAATTGCAGTCGAGACGCTGCGTAGTTCCACCGGCAATCGACGCCAGTTCCTGGTTGAGGCTTTCGATGGCCTGTTCCATGTCATCGGGAGCGATCTTCTTGGGTTCGTCGCTCAGGGTTCAGATCTCCGCGGAGCTTCCAGGAATTCCGTTGCCGGCCAAGGCCCGCTCCAACGTAGGCTAGTGTCGTGCTCGCGCTTGCCCAGTCTCTCACGGAAAGAGGTGACGTTAGCTCGGTCAATGAGTGCGTAGAGACGCATTCCTTGTGAAGTGTCGCGCTCGCGCCATTCGATCACCTCCGATGAGAGTAGGTTCTTCAACTCTTCTGCTGTGTTGCGTAATTGCCAGGACTCAGCTGCTCGGGCCCGCAAGTGCGCTGTGCCGCTTATAGCGTTTGTTGGTGAAGTGGTGGACGATGTGAGGCGAACTTCCATTTGCGTGTGCTTGGCATGGTTATTGAGAAATGTCGTATAGCGCTGCGACTCCTGTTGTAAATGCCTGCTGAGTTCTGCTGGTGTCAGCCAGGTAGGGAAGCGAAACGGCACCACGGCTGTTTCGTCAAAGACTGCATGTACGACTTTGTGGAATTCCAGGGCTGCTTGCTGAAAGATTCTTGGTGAGATCTCGCTTCTCAAAAGCTCGGAGTACAGTCCCCGCAGATTACCCTCACTCATTTGATGAATGCCGGAATTCAAAACTCCTGTTTTGGGAGTCGAAATACCAGAATCGCGAAGCACAATACAGTAGGGAAGTACTGGCATCCGAGCTCAGGAGGAGACGGAATGCTGCTCAATGTGCTTCATCGCGGTTTCGACAGAGGTAAGGATTGCATTCAATCCTAAGAAAACGAGATCGACTCCGGCCACCGAGATCACCAGACTCCCGTGCAGGACGATGCCAGCGTTCAGGACATGATCAAGGATGTCGAGCAGGGAAGCTTCGTCTTCAGCGGAGCGGGCAGGCTCGAGAATTACTTCGGCTTTGTTGACAGTTGTCATCCACAATCACTCAGTTGCGGTGGAACCACTTGGCTATAGCAAACTTTACCTTGACACGTCGGACCAGTTTGCCCGCCTCAGCTTCGCGAATACCTGCCTTAATTTGCTCGACATGCGAAGCCAACACCCAAGTCCACAGGAATAATCTCGCTGCGCAGGCGGCGGAAATCCAGGCCGGTTGCCCCTATCTCCTCAACTTTCGCCGGTTCTTGCGACCTGGACGACAACCTTTTATTCCTTGACCCATGATTCGTCATCATACTGCCGAACAGAACGCCTTCCAAGGCGTCACACAAATGAATACGGCGGCCAAGGCCCCGAACATTGGATTTCGCGGCGATCCGCCCACCGGGTGGCGTATCGCTTCAGCATGCTGTCCCATTTCGGGCGATCTTTCTTTCGAACCAGGAATGAGGCCTGCCACTCGAGATTGCTTTGGCCTGAGCTGACTTTGCCGGCAGGAGCTGAATCCGCCGCGATCGCCTGCAGCTCGCGCGCGAATTCAACAACGTCTGGATCGAGTTCCGTGCGCTTCTTGACTTGAACCATGGCTTTGGCTCGCAAGTAATCGTGCCCGGAAGTAGTTTCAATCGGAGACGCCGGAGGCAACGGATTCAGAAACAGCTTCACACCCCATTCTTCTGTGCCTTCAATGCGTAGAAGCGTCGCGGTGAGTTTGTCCTTTTCGGCCCGCACGTGTTCCAGCAACGATTGTTCATTTTTGAAGATGGTACCGAAACGGGCCGGCAGCAGCGTGACGGATTCGGAGATTTGAGAAACCGTGCGCTGATGACGTACGCTTGCGCCTGCCAGCCATTCGAGATCCTCCATATGGGCAGCCAACTTTTCTCCGAACTCCGTTTCGGGAACGCGGCTTAACCAGGCTGTCAGCCCCGAGTCTTCGAGGGTTTCGACCGCAGCGATTCCATGAATCGACCCCGTGATCTTCACCTTCGGATTTTTTGCGCTAATGCCATAGAGGTACAGCAAGCGGGCGCTGTTCGCTCGCGATTTCGATTTCAGTGTATTTGCCACAGTCGTTTCGTCAGTTTTTTCAGCCCGGAAAGCTCAGAAATCTGGCCAGCGAAGTTGGGGACTCCATAATGCACGAGATTATCAGCACGTGGACGCGATACAGTCGCAAGCTGCCAACGGCGTGTCAACTCACAACGCGGACAATTTCGCGATTCTTTCTCTGTAAGAATCCGATTCACGAACACAGCCGTGGGCGTGAGCTTCAGCTCGCGCAAACTCTCAAGCAAGCGTTCGGTCTGGCGATCAGGCAGCGGCTCCGGAAGCATGACCACAAAAACGTTGGCGCTCTTTTTATTCTTTAGCAGAGCCGTAAGCTCTCTCGCGCGTTGCGAGATCGACGCGACTTCCACTGCCAGATCCTGCGCCAGCGGCAGTGTACGGTGCCGAGCAAGGCTTTTCAACAGCAGGCGCGCCCACACGACCAGCCGCTCAGGCGTGCGCAACAACTCGAGCGCATGGCCGGTGGGCGCCATGTCGATCACAAGCGCTAGGTTGCGTGTCTCGACAAAGTCGAGCAGCTTGAAAACTGCAAAAATCTCGTCTACTCCTGGAGGCACGATGTCGAGCAACGTCGAGATCATTTCATGTTCAAACGACAGCTGAACGTGCAGTCCACCTCGCTCCATCTCGAGCGATTGCGAGATGATTCCCTTAACCTTTTTACTCCAAGCCAGGAATTCAGCGGGCGAGTCGATTTCCACGGCAGCGAAGTGCTTATCGTTCAAGACCGGCTTTGCCTCAGCCCCAACTTTCTGTCCAAACAAGTCGTCGAGCGATGGAGCGGGATCGGTGGAGCAAATTAAGAGGTTCTCGCGCGGATGCCGCTCGCGGCGGGCATAAGCGAGGCCTCCGGAAATCGTGGTTTTTCCCACTCCGCCCTTTCCGACTGTGAGTGTGAGCTGCGTCTTAGTCACTGGCCACTTCGCAGCTTCAAACTTCACCGGAGTTGTGCGCTTCGGTCGAGACATCTTGAGCCGGAGAGGCTTGTCAGCGAAGACGTGCTCGCCAAAGAGTCCCAGGTTTTGAGCGCCAATGAGCGGCGCACCTGGGTCTTCTCCTGTAAGGATGTCCGCATTTGGGAATCGGCTCTTCACGAATTTCAACGCGGCTGCATACTCCTGCACACGTTTGTGGCAACGTTTGCAACTTCGAGCGCGGGTTACGACACGATTCAGCACCACTTCCTCGATCTCTGCACGCAAGTCGTGTTTCAGCAGGCGAGCAGTTCGTGAAGCTTCTTCGAGCGAAAACATTTCTGCGCTGCTGACCATCACCAATTTCGATTGCTTTGACGACAGCGCAGCTCGAAGAGAAGTCAGTACGTCGTCCCATTTATCGAGGACTTTGGGCCGTCTTAGAGTGGTGCTTCCGCCGAAATGCTGAGCCAAGACTTCGTCGCGCTTACCTGAGAGCTCCAGAAATTCCAGGAAGCGCGCGAGCTGTGTGGGGATGCGAAACAGCTGAAGCGTGTGCCCGATAGGCGCCGTATCAACCACAATCTCATCGAACTTGGCGCTTTCCAGGAGGTCGGCAATTGTAAGCAGCGCACTTACTTCCGCAAGTCCCGGCAGAGTTGTTTCAAGAAACGAATCAATTTCTGTTTTTGAAAGAAAGGTTCCTTGCTCAACCAGATTCGTGATCGCGTCGCGGTATTCATCGAGGAATTCTTGAAACCGAGCCCCGGCATCCACTTGCCAAACCGAGAGCTTGCCGCGGGGTACGCCACGCACTGTCTGCATTCCCGGCTTCAGCTTTAGATCGAGCACATCGCCGAGAGAGTGCGCCGGATCGGTTGAGATGAGCACCACACTCCTCTGTCGCTTAGCGCTCGCATGAAGGGCATATGCGGTGCTGACGGTAGTTTTCCCGACACCTCCTTTGCCCAAAAAGAAGGTGAGTTCGGGATTTTTCGCAGTCTTTTGTGGCATCGATGACCTGGAATGCGCAACTCCCGGACAGAATTAGACCGTAAGAAATAGTTCTGCGAGGCCTAGGGAGCCCCAAAAACTGTCAAATGCAGCACTTAATCGCCCGAAAATCAACCCCGATCATCGCACTTCGGCCACTCAGAGCGCCTCCCGATAGAGGTTATTTTTCAGCAACATGCGTATCCAGCGGTGGTTCGGCGCCAATATTTCCGGGCTGTGCCCATTTACAGTTGCACAGAAGCACCCCGAAATGCGAAACTTATTGTGCTTCAGCCACTTAACTAGGCACATTTCCTGTGACTTTTGAGCGGCTGAGACATCTTACAGATGTCGGCTTCAACAACCCCGTAGGTGGGGCGTGAAACTGCGCAGCGCACCTACTGGAGCCGGCGGATTGCTTTCAACATCCCCGTTTCGAGCAACGTCGCCGAATTTTTGGTCGGTAGTTGTGTCGAGACTGAAGGCGGAAACTTGATGACTGCCGTTGCCGACCGAGCTTTATGCTCGCTGGATAATTATCTCGTCCTCCCCGATCATACGATGGATGACCGCATCGCCGAGGCTCGTCGCGAGCTCGGTCGCGACTGCTTCATTCTTGGACACCACTATCAGCGCGATGAAGTGATCCGCTTTGCCGATTACACTGGGGATTCTTACAAGCTTTCCAAGATTTCCGCGCAGACGGATGGACGTTACATCGTCTTTTGCGGCGTGCATTTCATGGCGGAAAGCGCAGATATCCTCGCGCGATCTGATCAGCAGGTGATTCTGCCGGACCTCAATGCAGGGTGCTCGATGGCTGACATGGCTGAAATCGGCCAGGTAGAAGACTGCTGGGAGCAGCTGGAGAGATTCGGAGTGGTTGGGAGGGACGGCAGCGGCATTACTCCGCTGACATACATGAACTCCGCCGCGGCCATTAAAGCCTTTGTAGGCGAACGCGGCGGGCTGGTTTGCACCTCCTCGAATGCAGGCGCTGCATTCAAATGGGCCTACGCGAAATCCCCCAAAATTCTTTTTCTTCCCGATCAGCATCTCGGACGCAACACAGCTTACAAGCTCGGAGTGCCACTTTCGGAGATGGTGGTGTGGGATCCGTACATGATCAATGGCGGACTGACACCGGATCGTCTGCGCGCGGCCAAAGTGATTCTCTGGAAAGGACATTGCTCGGTACATCAGCGTTTTCTACCGGAGCACGTCGACAATGTGCGCGCGAAATATCCGGGAATTCAGGTGATTGTGCATCCTGAGTGCCGCTGGGAAGTCTGCCAGAAGGCGGATCAGCTCGGCTCCACTGAGCGCCTGATTAAGATCATCGAAGACGCCCCCGCAGGAACGATGTTTGCAGTTGGAACAGAAATTCACCTTGTCAACCGCATGGGCAAGCGCTTCGCAGAGCAGAGAAAGAAAGTCATCACACTTGACGATTTGGGATGTCTGTGCACGACGATGTTCCGAATTTCGCCGCAGCACCTCGCGTGGGCGCTGGAAAACCTTGTGGATGGCAACGTGGTCAATCGCATTCGCGTGGCTGACCATGTAAAGTACTGGTCCAGAGTTGCGTTGGATCGGATGTTGGAGATCGGGACTTGATTTTGCCATTCCGAATGAAGTGAGGAATCCCTATCGTTTCCATGCGCTTCCGTACTACTGCCACGCAAAGGCCGATAGGGATTCTTCGCCGCAAACTGGGCGGCTTCGGAATGACATAAAAGAAGCGCCATCGACTAAAATAGGTTCATCCCATATGGCACAACGCACTTTTACCCTGCAGGAAGCCCAAGTCCTGCTGCCCGTCCTTAGGTTGCTGTTGAAGCAGGCGATTGACGGAAAGAAATTGATTGAGACGATCGATGCTGAGTTTCAGGCGCTCGGGCAACGGATCTTCTTGTCAGGAGGTCTGCTCGTCGAAATCGGAAAAGCTGCTACACGCCGGGCAGAGCGCGACAAGACTGTTCAGCGGATCAAAGATGTCGTGGCCGAAATTGATGCTACCGGGGTTCAGGTGAAAGATCTCGATATGGGCCTGCTCGATTTTCCCTGTGTGGTCGACGGCAATACGATTCTGCTCTGCTGGAAAATGGGTGAGGATAAGATTACCCACTGGCACGGAGTTGACGAAGGTTACGCCGGCCGCAAGCCGATCGATGAGAACATCAAGAAATTGAAGAAGAAACCAAATTAGCTTTAATGTCGAGCAATCGAATTGTCTTGATACGACATCGATTGACCGCTTTCTAAATTCTGACAATACGATCTGTGCTCCCCTCGCTGCGCAAATTTCCAAAAACTTTGGTTGCGTCATTTCTCTTCGCGATCTTAATCGCACTCTCTGCGTGCGGAATACACGGGGCGAGCAAGCAGGAAGACACTCTCTACGTGACCGCGCCTCAGGCATTTCTTCGCGACCGGGTCGCGCCTGTGTATACCAAAGCGGGAACAGTCCGCAACGGGGACCGCGTAGTGGTGCTCGAGCGTGGTAAGCGATGGGAACGTGTGCGCAATGCGGCCGGAGAAGAAGGATGGTTGCAGGATCGCTATCTGGTCGGCGAGAACGTATTCGCCGCCTTCCAGCAGATGTATCGCGAGCATCAGAATGATCCCATGCAGGCGCAAGGCGTGCTGCGCAATGATTTCCGCCTCCACCTCTCACCCGGACGTGATACCGACAGGTTTTTTTTGATCAGGGAAGCAGACAAAGTTGACCTTCTGCAGAGGACGACTGTAGCGAAGGCGGCGAGTTCTGCTCCACCCCCTCCGCAGCTGCAATCTGGCTCTAGCGCTTCCGAAGAAAAGCAGGACGCCAGCGATGCCGCTAGAGAGGACGAAAAGGAATACAAAGCGAAGGAGAAGCCGTCTTTAGCTGTGGCTGCGCCAAAGAAACCTGCTCCCCAAGAGAAGCTCACAGCAAAGGAAAAAGCCAAACACGACAAGATGCTGGCATCGGCTCCAAGTGTTTCTATGGAAGACTGGTGGCTGGTGCGTACCGCGCAGGGACACTCCGGATGGGTCCTCGCGCGGATGATCGACGTGGATGCACCACTGGAGATCGCGCAATACGCCGAAGGTCAGCGGATTGTTGCTTTCCATCCACTGACTACCGTTCACGACTCGGAATTGAACAAAGATGTGCCGTACTACCTGGTCCTGATGACTGAGCCGAAGGACGGAATGCCCTTCGACTATAACCAGGTGCGCGTCTTCACCTGGAACAACCGTAAGCATCGCTATGAAACCGCATATCGGCAACGGAATGTATTCGGATTGCTGCCCGCCAGCGTCGGTAAAGAATCATTCGAGAACCTGGGCCAACAGCCGACGTTTACGATCCACGTAAAAGATGAGAACGGCAGCACGGCTGAACAGAAATACCGGCTTGAAGGCGTCATCGTGAAACGAGTCCTCGCACCCGGAGAGACTCCAGTGAAAACTGCGCAAGTCTCCACTCACAAGAGCAAGAGAGCGGTGCGCTGAATTCCAGACCCTTCATAAATCCCAGAGCAAACGAAAAACAAGCGAGATAACCGGAGATTTTCGAATTCTTGCCGAAAATTGCGGAATTCTCCCCAAAAATCCGAAATTTTGCTTGCAGCCAGGACATGGCAGGGAATTCTAGATTTTCGCCTGCATCTTTCTGTGTGATAAGCAGTTATTCGGAGTTTCTGGCCCAAATAGAGTTAACAAGCGATTGCTTAGGGAATTTAAACAGGCGCATATCTCATCCAACGGTCGGAGCTGCTGCAACTCCGCGCCAATGTACGCCCTGCTTTGCGCCGCATCGTGCCAGATGCGTTCACAGGCATCAGGATTCTCTATTCTAGAATCCAAGGAACCCTATGGCGGAAAAGGTTAAGAAACTTGGGCTGAAACGCGATTACACGAAGTATCTCTACTTTTTGGACAAAGACGGCAACGTCTGCCAGAAGCCAAAGTCAGGCGACGGCAAAACGGAAATTGTCGTGGACAAGGCAGTAGACCGCGACAACCAATATCTTTATTTCATCGATAAAGAAGGCGACGTGTCCCGGTCGCCCCGAGTATCGCGAGGCAGCAAGAAAGAGGCTGCTTAGCCTCACCATACAGCGTGAGCTCAAGCGACAGTTGGAACCTTCTGGTCTTTCGCGACGGTAGGCGTGTTCTCAATGGGCCCGAACTTCTCGGCACGTTGCGAGAGAACCTCAACGCCCTGTACTCCATTTCAGACTTCAGTCTTCCATCCACCCGAGAGCGATTAACCGAGGCGCTGCTTCGGTCAGGGGAGCTGGAGTGCTCTCTCGCGGATCATGAAGGATGCCACCGAGCAGCCGACATCCTGGCCAGAACTACGGATCAGCTCGCAATCGCACTCTCCGGACAGTTGAAGCTTCCCTCGCCCATCCTTGACAACATCAATGCTCTGGACGTCCCCGAGCTTCTCGCCGTTCCCATTCCGGAAGGATTCTGCTATTACGCGCTGCACCCGCTGGATTACATAGACCTGCTGAATGAGAACCCACTCAGCGCTCCTGCCGCAGCAGTCGTCGGAATTCGATCGATCGGTGCGACGCTCAGCGCCGTTGTGCGTGCCTGGTTCGAATTGCGCGGAATTCCGGCCGACCGGATCACTGTCCGGCCGAGCGGGCACCCGTTTGATCGCACGCTGATGCTTTCCGATCGGGATCTGCAGTGGATTACAAATAAACTTCAGCGCCACGCATTGTTTCTTGTAATCGATGAAGGCCCAGGGCTCAGCGGATCGTCTTTTCTGGCGGTTGCAGAGGCTCTGGTTCGAGTTGGCGTGCCACAAGACCGCATTCTCCTGCTGCCAAGCTCACAACCCAAATTGTCATCGCTGCTGGCGCCGAATGCGGCTACGCGCTGGATTCGCTTCAAAAGCATTGCGCTGAAGCCCACGCGGCACATCCCAACAGACGCCGCTGACGACATTGGCTGGGGAGCGTGGCGAAGCATGGTATTCGCTAATGAACATCAATGGCCCGGAGTGTGGTCCTGGACGGAGAGACGGAAATTCCTCTCAGCCGACCGGCGAAACATCCTTCGTTTCGACGGCTATGGGCATTATGGAAGTGCCGTCCGCCGCCGAACCCACATATTAGCGGAGCATGGCTGGGGCGCGCATCCTCATCCCGCAGCGGACGGATTTAGCAGGTGTACATGGATCGCTGGCGAGCGGCGGACCCAAGCCGATCGCGACATCGTGCTGCAGCTTGCCCGATACTGCACGTTTCGCGCAGCCCATTTTGAGACTGCAAACGCTTCGACCAATGCACTGGAGGAGATGACCCAAATTAATCTCGAGCGAGCGTTGAATGTTTCGCATTCCGTCGTTTTGCCAATTGAGCGGCCGGTCATTGCAGACGCGCGCATGATGCCTCACGAGTGGATTGCTACTGACCGTGGTCGTCTGTTTAAGGTCGATGCCGCCACCCACGGCGATGATCATTTTTATCCCGGCGCAACCGACATTGCCTGGGATCTCGCCGGCGCCATCGTGGAATGGAAGCTTGATGAAGAGGCTAGTGATCTGCTGATTGGCGAATACGAGCGAATATCCGGCGATTCGATTCAGACGCGTCTGCCAGGATATCTAGTCGCATATTGCGCTTTTCGGCTGGGATTTATCCTGAGTGCCGGACGTTCCGTGAGCGACGCTAAAGAAAGCGCCCGCTTCCGATGCGAAGCCAATCAATATCGGGGAAAACTCGGGTCCTTGCTCCCATTAGCGACAGCGGCCAAAAACCTCACTCACCCGGAGCTCCGGGCAGCGGCTCTATGAATCCAAAAAATTCAATTTCTCCGTGAAAACTGGGACGAACGATACTGCTATCAAGTGGGTGGAAGACGGTTCCAGTCGGGAATTCCTGTCGTCCAACCGCCATCTCTTAGTGATGGCGATTCCAAAAATGGGATTCAGTCTGCGTAACTTCAAGAATGCGTATGCAAAACTCAGTGATGAGTGGGATCCCTCGTCCCTAAATCTCTGATTTACATAAGTTAACATTTGTTTACCAGCTTGGTTGCTGACCTGCTTAGGAGTTAGGCATTCGTCTTTGCTGGTGCCTTCGCACCGACTTCCGGGCTCTCGGAATGAGCGGGCAAGCGCTCCCCGAAATTCAGTTCGACGGCTGAACGCTTGCCCAGCGAAAGACGAACCATCTCCGAGGAGGATCGATGCGGCAAGATTTGCTTCGAAAAGCTATTGCAGGGCTGGCATTTGTGTTTATGGCTCTGGCGGGTGTAACGGCACAAGTCACCAGTAGAGGCACAGTAACCGGCACGGTTACCGATCCCAGTGGCGCTTTGGTCGCCAACGCCACAGTGATTCTCACGGAGCCGGCGACGGACGTCAGCCGGCGCACCACGACCAACAGCGCAGGGATCTATCGTTTCGATGCGGTTGACCTCGGCACGTACGTCGTGGAAGTGCAAGCGCCCGGGTTCAGGACGCTTCGCAAGAGCGGTCTCGAGGTGCAGGCGGCGCGTCAGCTCGAAGTCGATTTCGCCTTGAACGTCGGCGGGGGCAGCGAGATTGTGAACGTCGAGGCTTCCGCGGCGGAGGTTTCCCTCCAGACCTCCGAACAGGTTCGCAGCGAGCACATTTCCTCGCGTGCCGTAACCAATTTGCCGTTGATTGGTCTGGACTCTTTGACGCTTGCCATGACAGCGCCTGGCGTCGTGGTGTCGCCTAACAGCAACATCAACCAGAACGGGACTCTTGTTTTTACCGTCAATGGCCAGCGTCCACGCGGCAATAACTTTCTGATCGATGGCGTCGAGAACAACGACATCTCGGTTACCGGCCCGGCGTACACGATTACTAATCCGGACGCGATTGAAGAAGTCAACGTACAAACATCGAATTTCACCGCTGAGTTTGGACGCGCCGGAGGCGGGATCATCAATCAAATTACCAAATCAGGAACGAATTCCCTGCATGGAACTGCGGCGTACGCCTATACCGGCGACGTGTTCAAAGCACTGAATTACAACCAGAAAGTTGGTGGTTTAACGCGGCCCCCGCGAAACGTGCACAATATTCCGTGGTTCAGCATCGGCGGGCCAGTCGTACTGCCGCACTTGTACGACGGCAGAAGCAAGACGTTTTTCTTCGCTAGGGGTTGCTGCAGTGTTGCAACCGTTGGCAGCAAGCTGTCCAAATGTTGCGCTTTATCTAAAAGCTCTCGGTTCGGTGCGCGGCGCTACATCGCTTTCCAACATCAGTATTCAAGCTCCGAGTGCTACAGGCACTTGCAATGGCTCGGCGCGCACAGGCCAAAATATTCAAACCGGCCTTTTCGTTCGCGTGGCCTCCGCTGCGATTCCGGACAACAATCATCAGATTCGAATTGATCACATCGCCTCGGACAGACAGTCGCTGAGCTTCCGCTGGCTTTACGACAGCAACACGAATGATCCTGGATTCAACCAGAACGGCCTTGTCCCCGGCGTGCTGCCCGGCTTTGACAACAGCTTCACCGGC